>JAUYPY010000026.1 GCA_030697445.1 bacterium
ACAATAAATGAAATAAAAGAAAAAACGGGTGTGGGCGCGATTGATATTGAAGACGACGGCCGCGTGTTTATCACAGGAAAAAATGGCACCACCGAAAAAGCCGCGGCGGTTATTAAGAATCTCATACAAGAGTCCGAAAACCGGTGGGGGAGGAGGTAATATGTGCCGTGGTTGAGGTATAATAGATGAATGGAAAATGGCGAGGAAAAAATAAGTTCTCAAAATCAAGGCGGGCCGCGGATACGAACCTATGAGCGGGATGTGGAGGAGTTTATGAAAAAAGAGCAGGGGACTGCGGCGAAATTTGCGTTGGCGGAGCAGTCCCGACGCATAGCAATGGTCGGGACCCCGACCCCCGACGGAAGCGTCGGGGCGTCGGGGGAGCGAGTTGTGACAAAAAATCCTCCCCCAAGGCGGATTTCTTATCCCTCCCCCGAAACCGTGCAGCAGATTGCGGGAGCGCGGTCGCTTGTTGTGTGGAGCATATTGTTTTTGTTTCTTGCTGGCGCGATTGGTATCGGGTACTGGTATGTTTCAAACTTGGAACCACGAGAAATGGTGCCAGTGCGCGTTGGAACTGCAAAAATCATTCTTTCTGATAAAGAAAAAACGCTTGATGCAACGCGCCTCGCGCGCGACACTTTCATTTCCACCTTCGCGCGCGAGCGCGAAGCCGCGCAGGCACTTTCGTCTTTTACCATTTTTACGCCAACCAAAAACGAACAGGGCGCGGCGGGAGAAACGGCGACGCGCATGCTAACGACGAGCGAGTTTCTTTCTCTGCTTAATACAAGCGCGCCCGGAGAACTGGCGCGCGCGCTCGCGCCAGAGTTTACGCTCGGCATCCGCGGACTTCCGACAAATCGAGCATTTCTAATTTTTAAAACCAACTATTTCCAGACCGCGCTCGCCGGAATGCTCAAATGGGAAAAAACAATGCTGAACGACATCGGACCTTTGTTTGGAACCGCAATAGGCGGGACTATTTTTACCGACCGCACGGTAAACAACCGCGATGTGCGCGAATTGCTTGACGAAAACGGAAAGTCCTTACTGCTTTACGGTTTTGCGGACAAAAAAACCATTATAATTACTGACGATGTGGACACTTTTGAAAAGACAATGGAAAAATTAGTGCGGACAAAGTAACCCGTGCATTTTTTTTACGCTTTGTTATAATCGACTTACTATGGACAAAAAAACCACGAAGCATTTTGAGGAAAAATTGACCGCGGAGCTTGCCGAACTGAAAGCAGAGCTTGAGAGTGTTGGGCGCAAAAATCCCGACAATCCAAACGACTGGCAGGCAACGCCGGAAAAAATGGATACACTCACCGCAGACGAAACCGAAATTGCGGACAGTTTGGAAGCATTTGAAGGAAATACCGCGATTTTGAAACAACTGGAAATAAGGTACAACGAAGTTAAAACCGCGCTCGCGCGCGTCGGCGCAAGCACTTACGGCCTCTGCGAAAAAGGCGGGGAAGTGATAGAAAGCGACCGGCTTGAGGCGAACCCGGCAGCGACAACCTGTAAAGCGCATATGCGCTAAATGCTTATGAGTTTCGCTAAAGTATGGAGCGCCGAGACGCACCTTCTTGCCCCACACTTAATTTCTGTTGAAGCGGACATTGCGGGCGGGCTACACTCTTTTTCCGTGGTCGGACTTCCTGACAAGGCGGTAGAGGAGTCGCGCGACCGCGTTTCTGCGGCGATTAAAAATAGCGGCTTCAAGTCACCCAAGCAGAAAAATCAAAAAATAACAATTTCACTCGCGCCGGCTGACCTCAAGAAAGAGGGGCCGGCATTTGATTTACCGGTTGCGCTCGCGTACCTCAAAGCCACGGGCGCTGTTCGTTTTGAGCCAGAGAAAAAACTTTTCCTTGGCGAGCTTTCGCTCGACGGCGAATTGCGCGCGGTTGCTGGAGTGCTCCCGCTTGTTGAAGAAGCTCGCAAACGCGGGTTTGAAGAGGTGTTTGTGCCGCAAGACAACGCGCGCGAAGCCGCGCTCATTCGAGGTATTAAAGTGTACGGGGTGCCGACCTTGACGGCAGTCATCGCGCACTTGATTCCGAAAGACATCGCTGGTGATGGCGACGAAACACCTTTTGTAAAAAAGCGTACGCTGAAGCCAACACCAGAAACGCCGATTCCCGACGAGCCGCCGGAGGCACAGATTGATTTGTCGGATATAAAAGGGCAGGAGACCGCAAAGCGTGGGTTGGAAATCGCGGCGGCAGGTGGGCACAACATTCTGCTTTGGGGCCCGCCAGGCACCGGCAAGACGATGCTTGCGAAAGCGTTTGCGGGAATATTGCCGCCGCTTTCATTTCAAGAAATGCTGGAAGTAACCGGCATACACTCGGTAGCGGGGAAGCTCCGCGACACGATTATTGCGCACCCGCCCGTGCGCGCGCCGCACCATACCGCGTCCTATGTTTCCATTACCGGAGGCGGAGCGATTCCAAAACCCGGAGAGGCGACGCTTGCACATCGCGGAGTGCTTTTTTTGGACGAATTCCCGGAATTTGACCGCCGTGTGATAGACACATTGCGTGAACCGCTTGAAGAACGAACGATTTCCGTATCGCGTGCGCGGGGCTCGGCGCATTTTCCCGCGCACTTTATCTTGATTGCGGCAATGAACCCATGCCCGTGCGGAAACAAGGGAGTGAAAGGAAAAACCTGTGTGTGTGGCGCGAATGCCGCGGAACGCTACCGTCGAAAAATTTCGGGACCGGTGATTGACCGTATTGACCTCGCCATTGAAGTGTCTGCCGTGGAGCACGGCAAGCTTTCTGAAGAAGCGCGCGACGGCTCTCTCTCGCACGAAGTGCGTGGGCGAGTGATGGCGGCGCGAAAGCGTCAAGAAGAACGGTTTGCAAAAGCAAAACTGCCGGCAAAAACAAATGCGGATACGCCCGCCAAGCATATTGCAAAACTTATTCCGCTTGATGAAAAAACAAAAGGAATGTTGAACAGTAACGCGCGTCGTCTTGATTTATCGGCGCGCTCGTACCACCGCGTGATGAAGCTCGCGCGCACGATTGCCGACCTTGCAGAGCGCGAGCGTGTTACCGAAGACGATATTCTGGAAGCACTCTCGTACCGCCCGAAACAGGTTATTAATCAGTAAAGCAGTAAGACACCCGATGTTGATAGGCGGCAAACATCGGGTGTCAATCGGATGTATATGAATATCAAAACGTTAACAATCATTCCCGACAGCCGCATTGAAAGCAGAATATTTTTTATTCGTGGCAAAAAAGTAATGCTGGATAGGAACTTGGCAGAATTATACGGAGTGGAAACAAAAACTCTTAACCGAGCGGCAAAAAGAAATCGTCTCCGTTTTCCTCCTGACTTTATGTTTCAACTCACAAAAGCAGAAGCAGACGCATTTTCAAGGTACCAATTTGGCACCTTAAAGAAAAACTCAAACTTGAAGTACCAAATTGGTACTTCAAGTTATGGTGGTCGGAGAAAATTACCTTATGCTTTTACCGAGCAAGGTGTTGCGATGCTTTCTAGCGTCCTCAATAGCAAGCGGGCAATTCAAGTTAATATCCAAATCATCCGAACTTTTACTAAGCTACGCGAACTTATCGCAACAAACAAAGAACTGCGGGAGAAAATAGAAAAATTGGAAAGCAAATACAATCAACAATTCAGAGTTGTGTTTGAGGCAATCAAACAACTGCTCGCCCCGCCAGAGAAACCCGCGCGCAAGATAGGATTTAATTTGCCACATTGACAACCACCGCATCATCCGCACGCTCTCCGTCTGCATTGATGCAGGCAATTTTAATCACCGCGTCTCGTGTGATTCTACCTGCTGCTGTTCCCGAAAGTTTAATATCGTTTTTTGACCAGACACCGCGGCATCTTGTGGCGCCTTCGGAAATCCATGACAGCACAATGCGCTCTCTTTTCTCCACTTCAATCGGGCCATCAGAACCGTTCACTTTGAGGTCAACTGAGACGGTGTCAAAAATGGATTCGTCGGCGAGGTCGGTGAGGTTGGAAACGGTGGGTGGGGTGCTTTGTGTGGGGGGAGGAGCGACAGTTTGAGAATCGTGGACGACTTCAATAATTTCTCCCCACGGGTCGGCTGGGTCAAAACTTTCTACGATAAGGTACTGTGATTTTTGATTGTTCTGCTCTGTTGCACCAACCTGCGCAGTCATTGGCGAGGGGGAGGAGAATATGTTTCCGACCCACGCGAACATTGAGGAGAAAACATTTTGCGCCGTGACACCGTC
>JAUYPY010000014.1 GCA_030697445.1 bacterium
AGGGCGACCCGTCGGATAATATAAAAGGGATAAAAGGAATCGGCGACAAAACGGCAACTGAACTCATACAGAAGTTCGGATCTGTTGAGGAAATATATAAAAAAGTAAAAAAAGACAAAAAAGCGTTTGAAAAATCAGACAACAAAACGCGCATTATCGTACTTTTGGAAGCAGGAAAAGAAGATGCGGAATTTAGCAAAATTTTGGGCACGATTCGGCGCGATGCCACGATTGAATTCGCGCTTCCGAATGTGCCGTGGCGCGAGAGCGTTAATGTAGAAAAAGCGGAGCGGCTTTTTCAGGCGTTGGAGTTTAGGGGATTGGGGCAGAGGTTGAGGGATGCAATCAACATCCCCCGTCCGCCTAAGGCGGACACCCCCTTCAAAGGGGGAGTTTCCAATTCTCCCCTTGAGGGGAGTGCCCCGAGCGAAGCGAGGGGGAGGGATGTTGCTGAGTTGGCAGTAGCGCTATGGCTTATTAATTCCAATCTGACAAGCCCGACTGCTGACGATATTTTTAATTTTACGGAAACGAAAGATACGGGGCTGGCGCGCGCAAAAATCTTTGCAGAGTTGAAGACCAGACGATTGACGCGCGTGTTTGAAGAAATTGAAAAACCCCTTATTCCGGTGGTAGAAAAAATGAATGAACGGGGCGTTGCGATAGATGTGAAATATCTTACCGGGCTTTCGTTGGAATACCACAAAGAATTGTCTGTGTTAGAAAAAGAAATATGGAAACAAGCGGGAAGCGAGTTTAACATCAATTCTCCAAAACAACTTGGCGAACTGTTGTTTGTAAAAATGGGGCTTAAGGCGGCACGACAGAAAAAGACGGCGGGCGGCGCGCTTTCTACGCGCGAGAGCGAACTTGAAAAAATGCGCGAAATGCATCCGATTATCGGGAAGATTCTGGAGTATCGCGAGTTTCAGAAACTGCTTTCAACCTACATTGACACGATTCCAACTATGGTTAGCACCGACGGGCGTTTGCACGCAAACTTTTTGCAGGGAGGTTCTACGACGGGGCGGATGTCGTCGCAAAACCCGAATATGCAAAATATCCCGATTCAGACGAATCGCGGCCAGCGCATACGAAACGCGTTTGTTGCGGAAAAAGGGTTTGCATTGCTCGCGTTTGATTATTCTCAGATTGAGCTTCGTGTTGCCGCGATTCTCTCAGGCGATCCGAAGCTAGTAGAGATTTTCAGAAAAGGCGAAGATGTGCATACGGCGGTGGCGGCAGAAGTATTTGGGGTATTACCTGAAAGAGTGACGAAAGAAATGCGGCGGCAGGCGAAGGTGATTAATTTTGGTATTTTGTATGGAATGGGCGTCAACGCGCTTCGCGCCGTACTTGCCGAAGGTGGGAGTGCTATATCGCGCGAAGACGCGCAGAAATACTTGAACGAATATTTTGCGCGCTTTCCAACGCTTGCCGCGTATCTTGAAGACACAAAAGCCGCCGCGCGAGAGCGCGGTTACACCGAAACCCTGTTCGGTCGCCGCCGCTACTTTGAAGCGCTCAATTCTCCGATTCCGTACATCCGCGCGGCGGCGGAGCGCCAAGTTATCAACGCTCCGATTCAAGGCACGGCGGCCGATTTGATAAAACTCGCGATGGTTAAAGTTGATGAGTTTTTGCAAAAGGAAAAAGTAAATGCGAAAGCGTCTTTAATTTTACAGGTACACGACGAATTGGTGTTTGAGGTGAAAAAAGAATTGGTTGCCGCGCTAGCGCCGAAAATAAAAAGTATTATGGAGAGTGTTCTCACTTCCGAACAGTCGCGCGGGGTGCCGATTGTCGTCGGCGCGAGCGCGGGCGATAACTGGGGGGAGATGAAAGAAATATAGTTATGCTCTATTTTTTCTACGGAATGGACGGCGTGGCGGCGCGCGAGAAGGCGAGTGCCTTGGTTAAAACGCTTTGGGAAAAACAGCCAGAGGCGAGTGTGTTCAAAATGGGCGCGGACGATTGGAATGCAGCAACGCTCGGAGACCTTGTAGGAGGGCAAGGGCTTTTCCACCCAATTTCTGTGGTGCATCTTTCCGGGACATTTGATAATGAAGAAGCGAAAGAATATATACTTGCGCGCCTTTCTGAACTTACCGATTCGCCGAATATCTTTGTGTTGGTTGAGGGTGTCGTGGATATTGCAACGGTGCGTGCGGTAACAAAGACAGCGACGAAAGTGCAGGAGTTCAAGAAAAACAAAATTGAGAAAGCATTTTTCAATGTATTTTCATTGGCGGATGCGCTTGGAGAAAGAAATAAGAAAAATTTATGGGTGTTGTACCAAAAGGCGCTCTTAGAAGGCATTGCGCCGGAAAATATAAACGGTGTCTTGTTTTGGAAAGTGAAGGATATGCTCATCGCCCGTTATCCAAGCCGCTCCTGGAGCACGGATGAGCTCAAAAATCTTTCCGCGCGGTTCGTCGCGCTCTACCACGACTCCCACCGCGGCAAGCACGAGTTCCCAATCGCGCTTGAACGGCTGATTTTGACTATATAAAAAAGCCGCCCTATTTTGAAGGACGGCCTTGGATGCGTTACAGACATTCTTTCACCCACCAGTGCAGTGTTTGTCCCGCCATAAACGGCACTACAGAGGTATCGCCTAAAAGATACACCGCAGGTACAACCCAATCTTGTTTTGTTAATGTAATGGTGCTCTTTGGATTTCTGAGGTTGTAAAACCTACACGCATTTGCCGATGTGAATGCGATAAGCGAATCAGGAACCGTGGAGTTTATCAGTAGTCCCTCTTCCTCAAAGATGCGCACAATAAGAGGTAAGGCAACGGGTAATGTCCACACGCCGCACATCGCCGACTCGCATTCTTTTTTGTCTATATCCCACGGGGCATCGTCTAGACCATTGATCACTTTCGGATTGCCGCTCACCATCAGCCGTCGTATCTCCTTTCGGTCTCGCTCCAATTTGGCGGGAGGGCGACAGACATGGTGATTTTTCCCATGCGTATCGTTTTCGCGCAGAAACGCGTAGTGGACTGCTAGTTCAAACGCGACGCGCTCGCCCATATCCATAAGGGTCGGCACAACACGCGTGTCGGAGAGGTGACACCATGTCATCTTTAGTCCGGGAACAAGGTCGTACACCTGCTCAAAAGGTCCGAGCGCGGCATATTCGCATTCCGAATCATCCCACACATGGCGCGGGTGCTCGCAGTGCCACAGCGTATGCGCACTTTTTCTTTCTGGAGTTTTTTCTGTTGCGATGACTTCGTAACACCCCCGCAGATTAGGACAGAAGTAATTTATAATACCGTCGTCTGCGTGCGTTGTTTTGCTCTTTGGGTAGAGTTTGAAGAAACGGAATCCTTGCTGAATTGCATCTCGCACCATTTCCGGCGTCGTATCCTCCCGAAGCTTAATAATCGGATGCATTTCGAACTCCTGTCCGAACCCTTCCTCCTCGTCTATTTTGTGCGCGGCATTTTTGTATTCTGCCGCTTCTTCTGCGAGAAGAATGGGCGGTTTTGTGTTTCCCATACCGAAGTAATGGCTGAACAGGCGCCTTGCCATGCGCACCAAATGTGCAAATAATTCGCCCTGTCTTAGATGCCCGTGTCCGTTAACCGGTTTTGGAATGGTAATCGTGTTCACACTGCCTTTCTTTCATTTTGGTTTATTTGTCAAAGTCCTAGCGTATCCTACCCGTCACGGGTAAAAAAGCAACCACATGTATAAAAAAGTCGGCGTTCGTAGTTTAGTTTTTTAAATACGAAGCAAGCGCGCGCCGTAGAATTTCTCTTTTTTCAAGAGATTTTCTCCAAATGCTATTTGAGCGGTTTCCGTTCACACGGACTCCTTTTGAGAAATTTATTTCTTTTGCAAAACGAAGGATGTTTTCTTTACGAGTAATCATTATTTCATTATATTTTTCATCAACATTACTTTTTATGCTAAAGTTTTTAAGCAGACGCTTGATAAGCATAAGGATTTTTGCATTATGCTGATAGCCGCGTACGGCGCGTCTTTTTCTTATAAAATATACCGACCCTTCATCATCGAAAAAAGCACGCAGAAAAGTTCTTTGAAACCCCTTCCCCATGTTTTGGATATTTTCGAGCAATTCGCGCGCCTTCTGTTTGAAAAAACTTTCCAATTCTACATTGTAATATCCAATCTTAAATACGCCCGGAATAGATTCATATTTTTGGGGGAGATATGGGTATACTATCTGCATGCACGCGGCCACATGTTTCAGAAGAACCTGACTTCTGTTTGTATATACACAACCCTCATGTTTTATTTCCCCGTCGAAAATCAAGTGCCCTACCAGAGATACTAGGGGGACACCCCACTTATTAAATGGGATTGGGTGTCTATTCAATCTACTTTTGCCTTTTATGTTTTTGCTGTAATTAGCAAATCTTTCTGCCGCTACGCGGCGTATTTCTTGTTTTCGCTTTTTGCTTAAAGAAATATGCCGAATGTGAAAATATACGGATGTTTTTGGCCGCTTTGTTTTCTTTACTATTTCATTCAGGGAGAAACCCTTCTTCCTGAGTTCAATGCACCGTATCTTAAAATGAACCATGGTACTATAATTGTACCATAACCAAAACAAAATATCCGCCCAGAGGGAATCGAACCCCCGACCTTCTCGTTAAAAGCGAGCTGCTCTACCAACTGAGCTATGGGCGGTCAGTATCTTTATACCACATTTCCGCCTTGTTTTGAAATTACAGCGGAAAATCAAATGCGAAGAAACCAGCGCCGGAGACGAGTAGCGAAAGCGCGATAACAAAAAGAAGCGTGAGAAAGCCAGTTGAACTTTCAATACCATTCGTTGTTTTCCGTTTAAGAAGAAGAGCGCCAAGTGAGATGAGCGCTGCGACGAGTGCGGCTGGTTGGGTATACAAGCCAATGACGAGAAGTATGCCGGCAATAAGTTCAATCGCACCAAATCCGAATGCGAAATAATTTCCCGGCTTCCAGCCGAGCGATTCAAAAAACGCTGCTTTTTCTGCTCGGTTTTTGCCAAGCTTGTACCAGCCAAAATTTATAAACACAAGTCCAAGTGCGACACGCAAAAGGAATGGTGCAAGAAGTCCGAACGCGAGCAGGTCTGGGAATACGCTTAACATAGCGCAAGTATAACATATATTGGTATACTTACGATATGGCAGAGATAAAAAAGCCATCAAACGGTATGGAGGAAATTAAATGGTTTGTCGGGTTTCTGATTTTTTTCATCATTGCATGGGTGATGGGTGGAGGTGTCGGGCGCGATGTCGCGAGCCCATTTATCGCTCCGCCGGTTTCGGTGGGAGAAAGAGGCGTGGCTCCGAAAACTGGCTCGCTTTCCAAGGATTTGAAATCGGTTGCAGAAAAGAGCGGCGCATCGCCACTCAAGGGTGTATTGGAACTCTCGGTTAATAACTACGGTTCCGCGTCTGCGGCGGAAGAATACATAACGCTTCGCCTTTCTGATTCCGCATCGGCGCGCGTCTTGCTTACCGGTATGACGATTAAAAGCGAAGCGTCGGGTCGAAGTGCAACAATAGGAAAAGGCGCGTATCTGCCGCAACAAGGTACAGTAAACGCTGAGGAACCGGTGTATCTTGAGCCGGGCGGCGTTGCTTATGTCGTTACCGGCCGTTCGCCAACCGGATATTCTTTGCGCGTCAACAAATGCACGGGCTACTTTGAACAATTCCAGAATTTTGTGCCGCAGTTGCCGATTGAGTGCCCGCTTCCAAAAACAGAACCGCTTCCTCTGCCGCCAAACAGCCCTTCGGACGCGTGCCTTGAATATATAGATAATATGCGGCGGTGCCGGATAGAACCAAACCCGCCCGAGGATTTGAAGGAAGAATGTCGCCGGTTTATTCGTGATTCATTTACTTATCCGAGGTGCGTTGTGGCGCACAAAAGCGACCCAGATTTTTACAAAAACGAGTGGCATCTCTACCTCTCGCGCGACTTGCCGCTCTGGAAATCCACGCGCGAAGTAATTAAGCTTTTTGACGCAACCGGCAAGGCAGTGGATACGGTGACATACTAAACAACACAATACCGGCGGCGACAGAGACATTGAGGGATTCTTTCACGCCGCGCATTGGGATTTCGGCAATGCAGGCGCATTGTTTAAGAATGTTTTTCGGTGTGCCAGTTACTTCGTTGCCGAATAGAAATGCAATACTTTTCTTGCGTGGGATTTTTTTGTAATTAATTGCGCACGGAGATTGTTCAATCGCGACAATAAATGTTTTTTCTTTTTTAAGTTTTGCTAGAAGTACTCCAATGTTTCTAGCGTATTCCCATGCAACCGTTTTCTCCGCTCCCAGCGCAGTCTTAGCGAGTTCCTTGTTTACTCTACCGAATCGGTCAAGTGGCGTAGGTGTGTAGCCCGTGAGAAATATTTTCTCCACGCCTGCCGCGTCCGCCGTCCGGAAAATTGAACCGACATTGTGGTTGCTGCGGATATTATGAAGTATGATATACATGTGAAAATTATTTGGATTGTTCTTATCGTTGCGTTATGTTTCTTTGTCCTTGCATGGGCATCCGACAATTTTCAATATTTCTCCTTTGATGATGTGCGCCACGCTGTTGCGGGCGTATTTTTCGC
Organism: bacterium; assembly: GCA_030697445.1. Classification (GTDB taxonomy): domain Bacteria; phylum Patescibacteriota; class Minisyncoccia; order Phycocordibacterales; family UBA10002; genus UBA10002. Next base: position 6,601 of record JAUYPY010000014.1, read on the forward strand.
TGACAGTATCACGGAAGGGGAATTAAAAGAAGCGTATGTAAATGCAGTGCGCGGCGGAGAAAAAGTGAAAATCCTCATTGTACCCGGGCACGACGACGCAAGTTGGGGTACGGAATATAACGGCATTCGCGAAGCGGATTTGAATATGCGCGTTGGCGAGGCACTCGCGGCGCAATTTGCGAAGAACCCCGCCCATGAAACGATACTTTTACGCGATAGAAACGGATACCTGCCCGCCTTTGAAACATATGTTGCGGAACACGAGGCGACGGTACGCGCCGAGGTTGTGGCGAAAAAGAAGATTATGAAGGACTTACTTGCCGCGGGTTCTGTGGAGCGTCTTCAAGGCGTTCAACACAACAAGGCGGCGCTTCCTGTCGTACTTCGGCTGTACGCCATTAATCAATGGGCGAATGAAAACAAGTTCCAACTCGTTTTGCATATTCACTTCAACGATTTTGGCGGGCGCACTGCTCGCAATATGAATCAGTACAGCGGTTTTGCGATCTATGTTCCCGACGGGCAATACTCAAATGCGAAGGCGAGCTACGCGGTTGCCGAGACGCTCTTTGCCGAGCTTTCGTCTGTATTTAAGAAAAGCAATTTACCAAAAGAGGATGCCGGTATTGTGCCTGACCAGAGTTTAATTGCGATCGGCGCGTATAATACATTGGACGCAGCGTCTGTTCTGATTGAATATGCGTACATTTACGAAGCACCGCTTCGTACACCCGCGGGGAGAAAAGAAGCGATAGAACGCTATGCCGACACGACTTTCCGCGGCGTGGAACGGTTTTTCAAGTAGTTATTTCCCAAGCAGTTTGAGCGCGGCTTTAACGCGTGCGCTCGTACCCGCCACACTGTTCTCAACTTTCTTAAGCGCTTCACGCGCCTCCGCGTGCGAGTATCCAAGCGATTTAAGTGCTTCCAGCGCGTCCACCTCGTCTTTGAGAGTTGTGCCTTCTGTTCCTGTGCCGAGCTTTTCTTTCAGTTCAAGAATAATTTTGTCGGCGGTTTTCTTTCCGATGCCGGAGATTTTCGTAAGATAGGCGGTTTCGCCCGAGGTGATGGATCGGCGCAAGGTCTCAGGTGTTGCGACATTTAAGATATTGAGCGCGGTCTTGGGGCCAATGCCGGAAATCTTAATCAGCAACTCAAAAAGCGCAAGGTCATCCTCATCCAAAAATCCAAAAAGTTCCTGCGCGTCTTCGCGCACGGTGTGGTGAGTGCGGAGCTTGGCCGTCACGCCGATTTTTAGTTCGTGTAGCGTGTCGTCGGTTGCCCACACTTTGTATCCAACGCCGCCGACATCAACAATTGCGAAGCGCGCCCCTTTTTCCAATACTGTGCCGGTGAGATGGGAAATCATATTAATAGTATATAGAACATTTGCGTTTTCGGGTAATTATTGCTAAGGTGTTTGTACTTTATGGCAATTACATCTTCGGCAAAAAAGGCGCACCGCGTATCGCTCCGTAAGCGTGTGTTCAATTTGCGCCGCAAGCAGGCGATCAACGAAGCAGTTAAGAGTTTTAAGAAGCTCGTCTTGGATAAGAAACTAAACGAAGCGGCCAAACTCCTTCCGCTCGCATACAAAGCGTACGATAAAGCTGCCAAAGAGCACACGATAAAACGCGGCGCTGCGGATAGAAAGAAGTCACAATTGGCGAAATTACTTTCCTCTGTAAAGTAATCTTTATTTTTTCCTCTCGGCAGGAATCGAACCTGCATCTCTTCCTTCGCAGGGAAGTGTCCGGTCCATTGAACGACGAGAGGTTTTTGCTACACACCACACGCTACACGCTATATGCTCATTCGTCAAAACCCAAGATACTCCATTATTTTCTGCGACAAGGGTTCATGGAGTTCTTCTTCGTGAAGAAATTTGATAAGTTCGGCGCGGAGGATGTTCGGGTGTATGCCTTCAACAGGAACGACAGTGAGAAGCGATAAAATTTTTTTCTGTTTGAGAATGAGGCGTGGATTGTTGTCGCGGGTCTCAATCCAAAAAGAAGCAAGTTCGGTGTATTCATAAAACGCGTCTCCAAACTCTATACCGCGCTCGCTAACGCTCGCGCGTACGATACGCGGCGCGCGGCGCGCGTGGAGCATAAATACGAATGTCGCAACGGCAATCACTATCGCAAACAAGATGTTGCCGAGGAGTACCGATGTTGCGATAAGCGCAAACGCGATAATGCCGCCCGCGAGAAACCACTCCGCCGTTTTCGGTGTGTGTCGGTACTCTGGGGTGTTCCATGACAGATTGTTCATATTTAAAAACGGAGGGGGTGAGATTCGAACTCACGAACGGTGTAAACCGTTAGAAGTTTTCAAGACTTCCGCACTAGGCCTCTATGCGACCCCTCCCTCGCTACGATACTATCAAAATAAGCCAATACTGTATAATGGCATGATGCGCTATCTTGGCATTGATTACGGCACAAAGCGGGTGGGGGTTGCGGTTTCGGACGAGGAGGGGAAGGTGGCGTTTCCGCACTGGGTTTTGGCGAATGATAAAAAATTGATTGCCGCGCTCGTCGCGCTCTGCCGCGCTCGCGGCGTATCTGAAATAATCGTCGGTGACTCGCGTGATTTTTCTGGCGCGCCGAACAAGGTTTCGGCGCATGTTGAACGATTTAAGAAAGAGGTTGCCGGCGCGACGGGGCTTTCGGTGCGCGGCGAACCCGAGTTTTGGTCGTCCATGCAGGCGGAGCGGTGGCAACCCCGACGCCCAGAATCTAGCAGAGGGTCGGGGCTCCGACCAGAGCGTCGGAGGGTAAAAGAAAAACTTGACGCTTCCGCCGCGGCGATTATTCTGCAAAGTTTTTTGGATAGAGATAAAAAATAAAATTGATATGTCTTTTATACAACCCATTATTGATTTCCTGAATCCGACATTTCTAATCACATCGGTCGGCATATTGGGGGTTTTTGCAATTGTGTTTGCCGAGTCGGGGCTTTTCTTTGGATTTTTTCTGCCGGGGGATTCACTCCTTTTTACCGCAGGGTTACTCGCGTCGCTCGGGCACTTTAATATCTTCGCGCTGTGGCTCGGCTGTACTCTTGCGGCAATTTTAGGCGACAGCGTCGGGTACGCGTTTGGCAAAAAAGTCGGCCCGAAAATATTTACGCGCGAGGACTCACTATTTTTTCACAAAAAACACATAGAGCGTACGCAAGAGTTTTATGCACGGTACGGCAAAAAGACGGTAGTGCTCGCGCGTTTCGTGCCCATTGTCCGCACCTTTGCGCCCATTCTTGCGGGAGTGGGGAATATGGAATACCGCGTGTTTCTCGCATACAACATTGTCGGCGGCGCGCTCTGGACGACGCTTTTGATTTTCCTCGGTTTTTTCCTTGGTATGTTCATTCCAAATCCCGACCGCTACCTAATGCCGCTCATCTTTCTCATTATTTTTATTTCCTTCCTTCCGATTATCCGCGAATGGTGGAAAAGAAAAAAAGAGTCGGTGTTATACTAGTAATGTATGAATAGTGCGCTATATCGTCTGTTTACACCGCCAAAGTTTTTGACGATGCCAGCGGCAGGCATTGAGATCGGCGACGCGTTTGTACGAGCTATTTCTTTTGCAGGTTCCATCGGGTTTCTTAAGGTTTCGTGGTGGCAAGAAGAAGCGCTTCCGCACGGCGCGGTTTCTGGCGGAATCATAAATGATAGAGGTGTTGTGGTTGATACCCTTCGGAAAATTCGCGTTGCACACGGTTTTAGTTTCGCGCATCTATCTATCCCTGAACAGCAGTCATATCTGTGCGAGATACAGGCGCCGACAGTGTCTCCAGAAGAAGCGCGCGCGGCTATTGAATTACACCTCGAAGAGCAAGTGCCTATTCGCGTCAACGATGCGGTGTTTGATGCCGTAGCAAATGAGCGTGTACACACGATTGCTGGCGCACATCGTTCGTATCGCGTCGCAGCGGCGCAGAAGAAAATTGTTGAGGCGTATTCTCTTGTATGCAATGAAGCTGGAATCGCCCCGCTTTCGTTTGATATTGAAGCATGTTCCGTCGCGCGCGCTGTGGTCGGCGCGCGTGACGCGCGCTCGCTTCTTATTTTGAACATGTCGGAAGATGATACAGGACTGTATGTTGTTGACGGTGGGGTGGTGCGTTTTGCATCAACCGTGCCGCTTGTACTTGGAGAAAAGGTTGCAGAGGAAATAACACACGCACTTGCGGGTGAAGTAGCGCGCGTTCGCGAGTTTTGGGAAACGCACGGAGATGCGCACGAAAAGATTCATGAGGTAGTTGTGTGCGGCCGTGGATCCGCGTTTCCGCATAACCTTTCTGCGCTTTCGTCGGTACTCAATCTTCCTGTACTGCCCGCATCGGTGTGGCAAAACGCGTTTGCCGTAGATGAAGCGGTGCCCCCTATACCGCGCGACGAATCGTTGCGCTTTGCAGTACCTATAGGACTAGCGCTTCGCCCTTTTATATATGTTTAATCTACTTACCGAACAAGCGAAAAAGAACGCTGCAGCGGAATACCGCTTTCGTTTTTGGGTTGTTGTCTGCGTATTTGTGTGCGCAGAAATACTTCTTGCGTTCGCAGGGGGCACTTTATCTTTTATATCGCTCCGCGCGGAAGGGAAGCGTATTGCGAGTGATACCGCGGCACAGGAGCGCGCGCGCGACGCGCGCGCCGGGTCTGCCCTTATTTCTTCCGTACAAGAAACTGGTGCGCGCGTAGCTGTTCTTGCAGAACATATTCCGGTGTCGCTCTCATACGGAATCGCAACATTTGTATCGCTTCGCCAAAGCGAAGTGCGCATTTTAGCC
>JAUYPY010000017.1 GCA_030697445.1 bacterium
TGCGGCGACTTATTCTCGGTCTCGGCATTGGCCGATGACAGACCGACGAAGTCGAAAAATCACAACCGCGAAAGCAGAAATGCTTTCGCGGTTTTTTGTTTTTATTTCCTCGCTTCAATAATCCCCATCGCAACATTCGGCGGCACGGGAGCGTAGTGCGAAAACTCCATATTGAACGAGGCGCGGCCTTCGGTCATAGAGCGAAGCGTTGTGATATAGCCGAACATGAGAGGTACAAAAAGCCCCGTTCAATATATTGAACGGGGCTTGAATAGACATGACCAGCAGTTATGCGCCCACTTTTTCCAAATGCCGGAGCTTTATTTGTTTTTTATCGGTTTGATAGCGTTGGGGGTTTTCTGTTGTTTTTACTTTAGCGAGTGTGCCATTGAATCTTTTTGTGTCGGCGCCGAATCCGGCCATTTCTACTGTTGAATAAAGCATCGCTGATATATTTGGCAGTCGCCCCTTGATGCGTTCTAACAAAGACACCAGATACACTTCCGGGTATGCTCCGGCGCGTTTGCCTTCTTCTTCACTAAACTTAGCGAATACCTCTTGCAGGAGTTTTCTGACTTCAGGATGAATCATACTAATTTTTCCTTTCCTTTCATTTTTGAGTGATTTGAGTTGCGCTGTTTTCAAGGCGGCGGATAACATTGAGATTTTGGTCAAAGAGATTAGTTACCCAAATCTCTTTTTCGTAGAGTTGTTCGGCGAGCACTTTTTCGCCAAACTGTCTGACCAAATAAGCAAACATAAAGAGCGATCGGTCGTCAATCCATTTATTGACTTCCCTCGCGATGTCGGCAAAGTGTTTTTCGACAAATACTCGTTTCTTTTTCGGCCACGGTTCATGGCTTGCTATAAACCACCGTTCCTCTGCTTTGCCCCAAAGTTTGTGCTCATAGAGTCGCCCTTGCCGTGCAATAACTGAGAAAAGAATGCATCGAAGTACATCACTGCAATTATCGTGTGCGGCAGTATCAGCAAAAGAACTATTAAACCGAAACATGATGCGGACCACTTGAACTGCTTCCTCGTACATTTTCCTTGTATCGTCGTCAAAGAAAACGCCGTCCACGCTGTAGATTGACCAGCCCTTAAATGGCGACTTATACATCTCAATGCGCTTCAGGGCTTCCGTAATTGAAACTGGTGTTTTTACTCTCCGTGTGTTTGCGTAGTCGTTTGGATCAAAGAGTGCGGGGTAGTCCTTAAACTCGGTGAGTAACTCTGACACTTTAACGGTCATGTAATCTTTAACAACTTTTTCAGAATAGCCATCTTCCAGTGCATCAAAGATAGTGCCTTGATAAGCAGCGTGTTTGGGGAAGTAGATTTCAGAGAAAATGCTTTGTTCACTACGCGCAAAGATATACTGTGTTTTTTCCGGCATAACGCCCTTTCTTGTGTGTGGTTGTTGTCAATGAACCGAAACTACTTGCTTTTTTAGCACAGCACGAGAGAAAAAGCAAGGAAATCCGGCCTGTTTTACTTCCTCGCCTCAATAATCCCGAGTGCTACATTTGGTGGAACAGGAGCATAGTGCGAAAACTCCATATTGAATGAGGCGCGGCCTTCGGTCATTGAGCGGAGAGTTGTGATGTAGCCGAACATTTCGGAGAGCGGCACTTTGGCCTCCACCACCTTCGCCATACCGCGGTCCGACACTCCTTGCACCTCGCCGCGCTTGGAATTCAAGTGCCCCGTTACATCACCCATAAACCGCTCGGGCGTTACAACCTCCACTTTCATAATCGGCTCAAGGAGCACGGGTTTTGCCTTGCGCGCCGCTTCCTGCACCGCCTGCGAAGCGGCGATTTTGAACGCGATTTCAGACGAATCCACATCGTGGTACGAACCGTAAATAAGGTCGCACGATACATTGACAATCCGGAACCCGGCAACCACACCGCGCTCAAGCCCCTCGCGCAAACCCTTTTCAACCGCCGGAATATACTCCTGAGGAATAACTCCGCCTTTGATGGAATTGACAAACTCAAAATCCTCGTACCGTTTCGTGTTCTTCGGAATCTTAGCGCCCTCCACAAGCGGCTTCATCGGCTTCACCGTAATCTTCACATGGCCGTACTGGCCGCGCCCGCCGGTTTGTTTGATGTATTTATTCTCCACTTCCGCCTCACCCTGAATCGTTTCTTTGTAAGCAACCTGCGGCTTGCCTACCGTTGCCCCCACGCTAAACTCGCGCTTCATACGGTCTACCATAATTTCAAGTTGGAGTTCGCCCATACCCATAATCACGGTCTCACCCGTTTCCATATCGCTTTTAATTCTGAAAGTTGGGTCTTCGTCCGACAAGCGCTTCAGCGCCATACCCATTTTCTCTTGGTCGGCTTTTGTGTTCGGCTCAATGCGCATAGAAATGACTGGGTCGGCAAACTTAATCGGCTCAAGCACCACGGGGCTCTTTTCGTCGCAGAGGGTATGCGATGTCCGCGCGTCTTTCATACCGACGGCAGCCGCGATTTCTCCGGCAAATACTTTTTTAACCTCCTCGCGCTTATCCGCCTGCAAACGCACGATGCGCGACAAGCGCTCGCGGCTTCCGGTCGTGGAATTGTATATATAAGAACCCGCCTCTACCGTACCGGAGTACACACGGAAGAATGCGAGCTGGCCCACAAACGGGTCTGTCTGCAGTTTAAACACCAACGCGGAAAACGGCTCCTCGTCTGAGGAATGACGCGGAACCGGTTCATTGGTTTCTGGATTTATGGCGACAATCGGTGGAATATCCAAAGGCGACGGCAAGTAATCCACCACCGCATCAAGCACTAGTTGTACTCCTTTGTTTTTGAGTGCGGAACCGGTGAGCACTGGAAAAATTTTGTTCGCAATCACGGCTTTTCGGAGCGTCTTTTTCAGCGCATCCATCGGAATCTCCTTGCCTTCCAAATATTCGCTCATCAAGACATCGTCTTGCTCCACAATCCGCTCAATAAGTTCGTGCCGGTATTTTTTTGCGTCTTCCAGATAATCGGCAGGAATTTCTTTTTCAACTACCACAATTCCCTTCTCCCCCTCAAAGTAATACGCCTTCATTTTTAGGAGGTCTATCACTCCTTCAAACTTTTCCTCAAGCCCGATCGGAATTTGCATCCGCACCGCGTTTTTATTAAGCCGTTCAAGAATTGACTTGTATGAAAACTCAAACGAGGCGCCCATTCGGTCGAGTTTGTTGATGAAGCAGATGCGAGGTACTTTGCCCTCGTCGGCGTAGCGCCAGTTGGTTTCGGATTGCGGCTCCACGCCGGCAACGCCGTCAAACACCACGACTGCGCCGTCCAAAACGCGCAAACTGCGTTTTACCTCGGCGGTAAAATCAATGTGCCCGGGGGTGTCTATAACATTAAAACGGACTTTCTTTTCCTTGTCGTTTTTATCAGCGACATATGACGGCGTCCAAAAACAAGTGATGGCGGCGGCTGTGATGGTGATGCCGCGCTCGCGCTCCTGCTCCATCCAGTCGGTTACCGTGTCGCCCTCGTGCACCTCGCCGATTTTGTGCGTTACTCCCGTATAGAAAAGCACGCGCTCGCTGGTAGTCGTCTTCCCAGCGTCAATATGCGCGATAATGCCGAAGTTGCGGACTCGTTCTAATGGATAATCTCGTTGCATAATAAAAAATACGCCTCACGCGTACCGAAA
>JAUYPY010000018.1 GCA_030697445.1 bacterium
TTCATCAACAAAATCGGGGAGAATATTCTAAACCCCCTGATTTACCTTATGTTCGGGGTCGCCTCGCTCACTTTTGCGTGGGGGGTGTATGTGTTTCTTACAAACTTGAATAATGAAGAAGAACTAAAAAAGGGTGGGATGGCTATGTTGTGGGGTGTATTGGGGATGGCTATCATGTTAGGAGCAAAAGGTATTGTGCGGGTTATCTGCGGGACAATAGGGGTGGCGTGCCCTCCATTATGATAAATCCTCCCCCAGCCCCCTCCTTTATAAAGGAGGGGGATTCAATGGGGTGGATTTTCCGAGATATAATAAAAAAACAGCCCCGACTTGTGTCGGGGCTGGTGCGTTTTCTCACTCAATCGTTCCGCTTATTTGGAGCGGAAAATTGGTGAGTGAGAGAAACCGAATTTCTTGCGGCGTGCCGATATGTGGCCGAAAGCCCGGAGCGATTATGTGAACCACTCCATCTGCAAGTACCGCCATCGGTACTGCAATGTTTGCACCCTGAACATCCGCGCTGAAACGCCTGCCATTTACGACAACTGACGCGCTCCACGGAGCACGCGGGTCTTGCGGATCGCCCGGCTGTGCTGTTGTGGTGAAGGATCGCGACGAAATTTGCGTTTGTGCCTGCCTTTGTGCCGCCGGCTGCTGCACCTGAACGACGCTCGGCTCGCCCCAGAAGTACCGCGGCCCGACAATAAATATGCCTAGCACGGCGGTAAAGGCGAGTAGCGCCCCAAGTTTTGCGAAGGCCATTCCGGTTTCAAGACCTTTTTTGAACTTGTCGCTCGGTTTCGCTCCTGCCGTACCGCTCGCGCCTCTGCCGCTTCTGGACCATAGGGTAATCGCGATAACTATCGGAACACCAATGAAGACATAGAGCCAATACGGCCACACCTTCACCTTGTCCCAGTGCGAGTAGATGGATATCCCACCCCACACCGCGAGCGCGAGTATGGTAACGCCGCACACCCACCACAACGCCGTTTTCCAACTTCCACCCGTGAACCATCCCGCAATTTTCGTTCTGTTTTGAATGCAAAATACGATAACTGCAAGGCCAATGAGTACCGCAAGTATCAACAGTGCGGTTGTGCGTCCAGTCATAATTTCCTTTCGGTTAATTGCGAGACATTATGTCAAGCAACTTCTGAGGAGTATTATAGCAAAAGAAACACCCAAAGTCAAGGACTTTGGGTGGTGTCAGCTTATAGCTTTATTTGCACGGCTCCACGTTCAACGAGCGTGGTTGCCGTTGTATTGCCAATGACGGCCTCTTTTCGGAGTTTCTCTATTAAGATTGCTTCGCTAGAGCCCGCCAGTTGTGCCCGTAATGCGCCTGCCTCTGCAGTTGCAACGAGTGTTATGGCTTCTGCATGCTTAGTCGCTTTCGCAACCTCTGCATTGCCCTCAAGCTCCGCAACCTTTTGCGCTTTAAGTGCTTTTGCCGCTATGTCGTCCAGTTTTGACAACTGAATCTGAACGACTCGTGAGTCAATCAGATGCACACCGAACTCTTCAATCAGGCCGCGTGGACCGTAGTTGAGCGAGTCTAACGCTTCCCAGAAGAAGTCCGACTGCGACCCGGTAACTCCCGCCTTTATGAACGCTTCATATCCGCCTTCATACTTGCGCAGATAGTCAATGACTGCCGCCTGTATCACTTGTTCCAAGAGCGAAAAGAACCGCTCGCGATAAGTGAAGACAATCGGTTGTGGCTTCACGATCTGAAAATTGTTCTGGAGCAAAACACTTGCTTCAAACAAATCCTGAAACTCCACATCGCGCACGAGCACCGGTCGCGGGAACTTCCAAAGGAGCGAGGTTTCTTCCGTCGTGTCGCCAATTTGATTGGGGATTGAACTGTCCAGCCATTTTTCAATTGTGGCATTTTCGGGTACTGCGGTATCCGGACGGAGCCGCGAGTGAGTCACTTTGAATTTGTGTATTTTCCAGAGTGGATACCACACACTAACCCAATAAAACCCACACAACTCCGCCAAAAACCTGTTTTTTTCTTTCGAGTTCGTACCGAGAAGGGTTCCTTTAGTATCTTTGATTTCTCCGGTACGCACGAGAGCGTTATTCACGGGGATAACCCGTTCATCAAAGGTCGGTTTCCCGTCAATTCCTTTGATGAGTTTGCCGGTTCTGTCTTTGTTGGCTTCTCTGACATAGAACCGCCCGTCTTCCTTTTGATAGTGCCACCCGTCAATGTTTTCTAAGACATCGGCGAGTTTGCCGCCTTTGACGATAAACTCAATGGTGTCTTGGTCAACAAACGACGCCTGTTGTTTATTCTTGGCGGCGTAGTAGAGGAGGAGCACAATGAGCGCGATGAGTATCAACGCACCAACAATCAAACCGATTACTTCAAACATATCGTTCCTTTCGTTTTTTTGTCAACGAACCAACGCTGACTTCTGTGGGGAAATATAGCACAAAGCGCGCTTGTGGTCAAGCGCGGACGGGGACGACAAAGAGACCCCAGATGTTTGAAGCCCATCAACATCTGGGGTCTCTGAAATGGAAAGTGGGTGGTGGTGTTTACCTTATCTTCCCCCAACCAACTTGAGGATTGCCGCAACGCCGACGATAACTGGCCAGACGACCGCCGTGGTGTCCGGCGAGATGTAGCCCAGCGCGTCAAATAGAAATACGAGCGCAAAGAGGAGCATTAAAAGCGGGATAATGCTCAAATGTCCCTTGTGTCCTTGTTCAAACATACAAGTAAAAAATAGTTATTTATAAATAAGCGACACCCGTATTATCGCACAGTTTATGTTATGACGCGCAAGAGCAGGTGTGGATAGTTGACATTTTTTGAGGTTAGATATAGGGTACGGGCAGAATTGCTTTTGCGTTGAAAAACATAAAAAAGACGCAAAAAGAAAGGAGTGTCTTATGACACCCAAATACACGCGCGGATGGATTCGGATGCAGGTGATGTCTGCGATGATAGATATCGGGAAGTGGGTCCCGGGTATCGCCAACAATGATACGGAGCTGAGGCATTCGGACGCTGTTCTGATTATGAGTTATCTCTCAGGCCGTCTGGGGAAAACTCTTGAATGGAATCGTTCGCAACCGCGACACGGCATCAAAGTATCAACAATGGTCGGTTATCTGGAGGCGGTTCTCAACAGTAATAACGGGGCGCCTCCGGAGTCACCGGACAATTCTGAATCGTCCCCTTAAACCCGTATTCTTTCAAGGATACGGGTTTTGTGTTATTCTAACATCGCTATGTTTTTGGAAGACACAAAACCAACAGAAAGTTCTGAAATAAAAGATGCTGAAATATTGCGCGAAGCGCGCGACAACCCCGTGCTTTTTGAGGTGTTGGTTGAACGTTATGAAGAAGCGTTTTTGCGCAAGGCAAAGTATATTTTGAAAGACGACGAGAAAGCGCGCGATGTGGTGCAAGACGCGTTTGTGAAAATCTACCTGAACGCGGCTCGCTACCAGCCAGTTCCGGGTGCATCACCTAAGTCGTGGATGTATAAGGTGCTCGTGAACCTGTGCTTCACTGCGTGGAAAAAAGGGAAGCGCGACTATGAGTTTAATTCACTTCTAGACCCCGAGCTTATGGAGGTTGTGCGCGATGCGGGCGAGGAGATAGAGCGCGAAGCGCGCTACGACCGCGACACGATTGTCTCGCTTCTCTCTAAACTGCCTGTAACATTAGCGCGTGTAGTGGAGTTGCATTTTCTTGAAGGAAAGCCACAGCGGGATGTCGCCCGCGCGGTGGGGATTTCAGAGGGTGCGGTGCGGGCGCGGGTGCACCGCGCCAAGCAGGCGATGAAAAAGATACTTATTTCAAAATAATTATGGCTGAATATATTGCATCAGTAAGACGGGAAGTTATGCGGCGCGTGTATGTCGTCTTCTTTTTGCGTAAAGTGGTAAAGCCGTTTTTGGTAAAAATGGGTTCGGTCGCCGCGCTCGCGCTCGTCGCGACCGCATTTGTATCGGTGCAAAATGTGCTTGGTAATATGCCGTCTCCGGCGGAATTTGCCGCGTTCGGCAAGTTTGTGCTCTCGGCGTTTTTGAATACAGAACTCACAGTGCAAGCACTCTCGCTCGCACTTGCCGTGCTCGCCGTCTTCGCCGTTCGCGACCTTACACGCGTCTCGCGCTTATTTACCGTACGGCGTTTCGTTTCAATTTCTTAAGCATCTGCTCCACCGGCAGCGTATTCAAAATATCTTTCTTTTCCGCCCAGCCGCGGCGCGCTTGCGCGAGTCCTAGTTTGAGCGCCTTGAATCCGTCAGGCGAGTGCGCGTCGGAGCCAATAGAGAGCACCACTCCCGCGTTTACGCACTGCCGTATCAGTTCATCGTGCAAATCAAGGCGCTCCGGCGCTGCGTCAATCTCAAGTACTGTGTGATTTTCTTTTGCCGCAGCGATCACTTCGCTCCAATCCGCAGTGATTCCCGGCCGCTTGTTTAAGATGCGCGCCGTGGGGTGGAAGATGATGTCAATCAG
>JAUYPY010000029.1 GCA_030697445.1 bacterium
GCGGTTTTTTCCGCCAAGCTTCCCTGTTTCGCCGTTTGAAAACGGAGGAAAGTTGTAGTGGTGGATAAAATGCTTCTTCTCTCCGTGATTTTCTATACCCTCAAGCGTCTGAGTGTCTTTGGGTCCTCCGAGTGTAAGCACTGACAGAATATGCGTGCCGCCTCTATAAAAGACACCGGACCCGTGAAGGGTTTGCGAAAGCCCCCCTGCTTGCGCAAAAAGCGGCCGAATCTCGTCCATTCCCCTGCCGTCGGCTCTTTTTTCATTTTCTATTGCTTCCGTGTGAAGTGTATCATTAACCGCGTTTTCAAAATGCGCATCCGCAAACGCTTCCACATTTTTGATTTCCGAGAGTTTTTCCTTTATCAGTGCGAGCCACTCATCTTTAAGCGCGTCTATAGTTTTGTGTCCAGGCTTTCCAGAAAACACCGCACTGTGCATTTTTGGAGCAATCTCTTTTTCAAAAAGCTCGGCAATTTCTTTTGGCGGCTTCGGAAATTCAATATTTTGTTTTTCTTTTCCGATTTCTTTTATTATCTTTGTCTGCCAGACTTGCAATTTCTCAATTTCTTTTTGCGCTTCGGTAAGTGCGGCAATGAGCGCTTTTTCTTCAATTTCTTTCCCGCCAACCTCTATCATATTGATACATTCCTCCGTACCGCATGCGATCAAATCAAAATCCACGCCATCCCCTGCTACCCTCACAGCAGAAACAGGCCCTCCCCACGGAATGTCGGAAGTGCCGAGCGCGAGCGAAGCGCCCAAGACCGCCAGGGTGTCCGGATTTTCTTCGCCTAACGCAAGAATGAGTGCAACAACCTGTATTTCGTTTCTGATGCGCTGGTCAAAAAGCGGTCGTATCGTGCGATCTACAATGCGCCCAGAAAGAATCGCTTCATCCGCTGGCTTTCCTTCCCGCCGCACAAAACTGCTTCCGAGAATCTTTCCAACCGCATAAAACCGCTCCTCGTAATCAACGGTGAGCGGCAAATAGTCGGTTCCCTGTTCATCTTTTCCCATCACAACGGTAACGAGCACTGTGGTATTGCCAGAACGCACTAACACCGAACCATTCGCATTCTCCGCCAAGTCTGTAAACTCCGCAACAATTTTCTTTCCGCCACTCTCAATCGCGTACTCCTTCTTTTTCATACACCCAAGTATAGCACTTTTTTACTTATGATGCGTGTTACCGTCTCCGTATGTTGTTACCGAGTAGGTATTTGCGCGGGTTTTCGTCCAAATCCGTAAATTCATCCGCCGCCTCAATCAATTTTCCCGAAGTTGATTTTCCAAAAGAAACCACCTCTACTTGGCATCCCTGATTTGTCTTAAGGTATTCCACAAGCGGCACAAAATCGCCGTCTCCAGAAACAATAACCACCGAGTCCACTTTCGGCGCAAGCTTTACAGCATCTATTGCGAGTCCAACATCCCAATCGGCTTTCTTCGCGCCACTACCGAATATCTGCAGTGGCTTCGTTTTCGTCTCAATGCCGACTTTCGCAAGCGCTTCAAAAAAGCTCTTTTCTTCCCCGCTCTCGGTCGTAATAACATACGCAAGCGCACGAATAAGCGAGCGGCCTGCAAGCGCATCTTTTACCACCTGTCCGAAGTTTACATTCGCGCGATAAAGATTCTTAGCGCAGTGATAGAGATTTTGCGTGTCAATGAATATGCCCACGCGCTGGTCTTTATGTTTTATTATGCTCATTTACTTTTTGAGTTCCAGTTTCCGTACCACCGCATTATACCGCTTCGGATACTTTTTTTGAAGATAACGCAAATGCGTCTGGCGGTCCGCTACCATACCCAATAGCCCCCTGCGCGAGTGGATATCTTTCTTGTGTGTTTTCAGGTGCGTGGTAAGTTCGTTAATTCGTCTCGACAGAATCCCAACCTGCACTTCGGCAGACCCGGTATCCTTGTCGTGCATCCCTACTTCTTTAATAATGTTCTGCTTTTTTCGTTTGGTTATCATATGTGCAGAAAAGTATAGCACACAACACTTCGTGTCGCAACTACACGTTATTATGATACAAACCATAAAGGACATCAAGGCCATTTTCTAAAGGACATATGTCCGTTAGAAATGTCCTTTAGAATCCCTTATATGTCCTTTAGAAGTGTGTCATAGTGCTTTTTATAGGCATTTATCCACAGTTTCTAACGGACATGTCCTTTACACATAACGGACATGTCCCTTATAATGTCCTTTAGAAGCTTTTCGTTCTTTGACAGCAACGTTTTTTCATCAGTGCATGACCTTTTGTTTTATCAGTTAATAGTCACGCTCTGATGTTACACGGGAAACATTTCCGGCCACTCTACCCAGAAAATATATTCTCACGCACACTTCTTGGAATAGTATTTTTCTAGGCATTCTGATTTTTGTTTCCCTATCTCCTTTACCGCCTAATCGCTGAGTGGTTGCGAAAACTGCTCAAAATGATTAGGCGGTTTTTTTTGACAAAACGGCACCCGATGTTGATGGGCTTCAAACATCGGGTGCTGTTTTTGTTTCACATGTAACAATATTCATTTAACCCAGTATTTTCCTCGTATTTCGTTTACCCGTTCTTCCTCTGTTTCAACACGCCTCTCCTTACCTTGCTTACCAAGCTTTTCAAGCTCTTTGTCTGAAAGCGCTGATAATTCAAGCGTTCTTTTAGTTAGATACTCATGTCTGTTTTTTGTAGGTTCCTCAAGCACTTCTTCAAGAAGTGCGTGGAGAATAAAGCCAATTTTCTGGCTTGGTTGTATTTTTGCGACATCCATCACTTCTCCCCCCTTTATTTTCAACATACCAACAGTGATTGGGTCGTGTAACACCTCCTCTATCATGGAATGATATTTACGAAGCCGGTACGGACTTTCTTTGGGCCTTCCGGTTCCTATCCTATCGCAGGCACGCACATTCATCAGATCCCATATGTTCTCTTTTCCCACATTCATAAGGAGTCGGCGCACCGCGGAATGGGTTATCACCTCTGTATCTGAGAAAAACATATGCCACCGTACCAATTTAGTTACTTTTTCAATAAGTTTCATGGGAAACTTTAATCGCTCCAGTATCTTAGCCGCAACTCGCGCCCCGACTACATCATGACCGTAGAATGTCCAGTCCTTCTTTTCTTCAGACCATCGGCGTGTTTCTGGTTTTGAAATGTCGTGGAACAGGGAAGCAAGCCGTACTTCCAAAGGAAACTCTTTCTTTGCGCCGTGAGCGACGGTTCTTAATAGGTGTTCTCCTACATCAAAAGAGTGTGCTTTGTTCTGTTTCACATGAAACGACACCTCAAGTTCCGGTACAAAGTGTTGTAAAAGCCCTAATTTACTGCAAAGCGTAATGCCCTCCATAGGACAGTCAGACATTATGATCTTAGTAAACTCGTCGCGAACCCTCTCCGAGGCTATTTCCTTAAGCAACTCATTGTTTTTGAAGATTGCATCAGCTGTTTCATTTTCAATCATAAAACCAAGCTCTGCAGCTATGCGAACGGCACGCAAAAGGCGTAACCCGTCCTCCGAAAAGCGCTCTAAAGGGTTCCCGACTGTTTTTATAAGGCCTTTTCCTATGTCTTCTTGTCCTTTATAAGGGTCAGTGATGTGTCCTTTATAACTTTTGTAATGTCCTTTAGAATTATAAAGGACATTTCTAACGGACATATGTCCTTTAGAATTATTTATCTGTCCTTTACGGAAGTCATTGTGTCCTTTATGGTTGTGTGTTGTGATGTCGCTTTTTTCTTTGATTTCTTCGCCCAGTTTTAGAGCGATGGCATTTATCGTAAAGTCACGGCGCTTGAGGTCGTCTTCTAGGTTTGTACTGAAAGATACCGAATCGGGGCGTCTTTTGTCTGAATAGGCGCCTTCAAGTCGATAGGGGGTTACCTCAACGACCTTAAGCGTTGGATCTTCGGACCCTGTTACCACGCCGACCGTTCCGTACTCATTTTCATAGAAACTTTCCTTGAAGATTTTTTGGATTTCTTCCGGTTTTGCGTCGGTGGTAATGTCCCAATCGGTCGGCTTTCGTCTTACGAGTAGGTCGCGAACGCATCCTCCGACCAAATGCGCCTCAAAACCATCTTTCTCAAGGGTTTCTGCGACTTTCGCAACTTCATCTGGAATCTCAAACACTTCTTTATTTTTAGTCATTTTAATGCGCGCCCGCCAAGATTCGAACTTGGAACAAATGCTTCGAAGGCATTTATGATATCCGTTTCACCACGGGCGCAGTGTTTATGTATAATACTTCAATATACTAACAAAATTAAACGCTTTTGTATTATCTGTATTTTTTGCTATGATTATTTTGTGTGCGGGTATGGTTTAGTGGTAGAACGCGTCCTTGCCAAGGACGAGATTCGGGTTCGATTCCCGGTACCCGCAAAACGCTCTAAAGGACAAAACTGGGGATAAGTCGGTGGATATGTGCATAACGGACAAGTTGGTTTGATAGATGTCCTTTTGTAAAAGGTTGATATATAAGAGTTTTTAGTAAAGGACACTGTTTTGTGTCCGTTATAACCAAAAAAATGTCTGAAAGAGGAAAAGAAGGGCATTTGAAGGTCGGGAAGGTGGGGGAGGAGGTTGCCGCAAAGTTTTTGGTGCAAAATGGATTTGAAATCAAAGAGCGCAACTATTCCAAAAAATGGGGCGAGTTGGATATCGTGGCGGTTAAAAATGGAAAATTGCATTTTGTAGAAGTAAAAACAGTGTCATGGGACAGCTTGCGAGATGGGAATGGCGGGCGAGTGAACCAATACCGACCAGAAGATAATATGCACCCGCAGAAACTAAAGCGTCTCGCGCGCGTTACGGAGTCGTATTTGGCGAGCAAGCGACGAGCGGGTGGTATGCCTTGGCAATTTGATGTAGCGGCAGTGTTTCTGGATTTGGAACACCGAATCGCAAAAGTAAAAATGCTTTGGGACCTTATTCTGCCAGCGCGCTAGACAAAAAACCGCAGACACACATTTTTCAGAGCACACAAATTTTCTTGCTAGAAAATTTGCTCGTTTTCGCGCCGTCGCGCTCAAAAGGCTCTTCAAAATATGTGTCTGCGGTTTTCTTTATGTGTTATTATGCACGCTACGGGGCGTAGTATAGTGGTAGTATATACGCTTTGGGAGCGTACGGTCCGGGTTCGATTCCCGGCGCCCCGATTGATGAATCAAAAGATCGCGCTTAAACAACTGGAGGAATTGCGGAAGCGGACGGGTAAACCGATGCGGCTTGCCGCCGAAGAATGGGACGCGGAGTGGAAAACACTCGTAGCGATAATTTTGTCGGCTCGCACGCGCGACGAGACGACGATTGAAGTGTGTAAAGAATTGTTCGCGAAATATGGGGAAGTTCGTGCGCTCGCCTCTGTAAGCGCACGCACGGTATCGGAAATTATCCGTCGCGTGAATTTTTATCGGAATAAAACAAAAAATATCATTGCATGCGCAAAAGCGCTCGCAGACGAATATGCTGGCGCGCCGCCGCACGATATAGCGCGGTTGGTAGTGCTTCCCGGGGTGGGGCGCAAGACCGCAAATGTGTTCCTTGCCGAATACGGCGCGCCGGCAATTGGAGTGGATACGCATGTGTCCTACATTTCGCAAAAGCTCGGCTGGACAGCGCATCAAGATGCCGGAAAAATTGAAAAGGATTTGGAAAGATTGTTTCCGCAAAAATATTGGCGTATTTTAAATCAAACGCTTGTTCGCTTCGGCAAAACGCACACGAGCCGGAGGGAGAAAAATGAGTTGCTTGATAATATAAAGAGTACTTTATAAATATGGGAAAATTCGTTAGAACAAAAGAGGACTTTGTGTGCGAACAATGCGGTACGCATGTACATGGCAACGGCTACACAAACCATTGCCACGAGTGCCTCTGGAGCAAGCATGTAGATGAAAACCCCGGCGACCGCGCCGAATCGTGCGGAGGTATGATGAAGCCAATTTCGCTTGCAAAAAAGAAAGAGAAATTCTCCGTAACACATCAATGTCTCCAGTGCGGCGCAGAGCGCCGCAATATTGCCGCGGAAGGAGATAATCTTGAAATACTTTTGAATTAATTTCCAGTCTTGTGAATTACATCAGTTAGTTTTTTGCGAAGCGCAGGAGCGATTTGCGTATTAAATTGCTGTGATAGGGAAGCGAGGTCTGCATTTTTAATTTCGTACAAAGAAAAACCCGCTTCTTCTTTAAATGCGCGGGCGATATAGTCGGTCGTTAACGCGCGGACATCGCGCGCGTCCGTCGCGCCTTCCACGATCGCGGTTGTGATGAGCCCCGCAAGCTCACCTGCGCCATCCACCACCGCGCCGCCGCTTGCGCCTTTTTGGGCGAGGAGGTTGCCGCCGAGCCCCACCATATCCAGTGTTGATTCGCCAAGCGTGTATCGCGATTGTATAGTTGCAAATGCGGATGCGCTATACAATGCTCGCTGTACCGCAATGCCGCCTAGGAAACCAGCTGGATAACCAGCGACAAGGAACGCGTCTTTAGTACCGACATCAAGTAATTTTTCGCGGAGGGAAATAAAAGGGAACGAAGAGGGAAGTTGCCCGTCAGGGTTTGTTGTATCGGTTACTACAAGAAGCGCGTAATCGTTCTCGCCGCGCTCTTTCGGGCTTTCTTCCAACAGGTTTTTTGCATTATCGGTAATCCAACGGGGAGAAATAAAAAGGATGTCGGCGCGATAGCGGTTTTCCGCCGGATTGCCGATGCGTACGGTGCAATCAAGCAGATCGGATGCTTCGCCGCCTCCGGTCAGAAGCATGTATTGCGCCACATGGGCATTGGTTAAAATTACACCACGCGGGTCTATAAATACACCGCTGCCGGAAAGGGGCTTGAAAATGTCTCCGTTTTTTGAGACACAGAGAATATTTGCGAGTGCCGCGCGGGTTTGCTCATTAATTTTATTCCAGTCCGGTTCAATTACACTTACCACAGGAGGTATAGGAAGAGGTAGTTTTATAGCAGAAATGGGTGTTTCCGGTTTTGATACTGGCGGTAATGCGGTTGGTGTTGTGGTCGGTGTTTCTGATATTTCGGAAGAAGTCGTTGCTGATTCTATTGTTCTAATGTTCTCAAGAACATCAGAATATACCAATGCAGGCGAGGCGTTTCGCGGCTGAAAGTTTTTTACAACAAGCGTTCCTACTCCTCCCGCCAGCGCGAGCAGAAAGAGCACCAAGAGTTTTCCAAATAACGTCATTGAGGTTTCATTCTAGCAGAAATTCTGGTACGATTTCGTTGTCGCGGGCGTTGTTTAATGGTAGAACGATTGCCTTCCAAGCAGTAGGTCCGGGTTCGATTCCCGGCGCCCGCAATTTTTGTTGTTGATAAGGAAAAATCCCCCATGGGGGGATTTTTCCGGTCTAGGCCAGAGGAGCTTCCTCGCTTTTGTTATTTCACTGCCTCCTTGAGCGCCTTTGCGGCGCGGAACTTCGGGACCTTCATTGCCGCTACCTGCACCGTTGCGCCGGTGCGCGGGTTGCGTGCTTGGCGCGCCGCGCGCTGTTTAACCGAGAAAATACCGAGCCCCGCGATAGAAACCTCTTCGCTTTTCTTAAGCGAGCCGATAATGGACTCAATCACTTTGTCTACCACCTGCTCCGCCTGCACCTTGGTAGAGCCGAGCACCCCGTGCACTGCATCTGCGATTCCTTGTTTATTCATAAATAGATAAACATAAATAATAAAGTATTAAAACGACCCTCCTATTATCGCTTATGGTCGTTAGAATGCAAGGGTTTTTCACCGCCAAAAAATCCACTCCCTCTACCACCCCCTCTTTAATTCTCCCCCCCTAGGGGGGGAGAAACCGCCAGCAGGCGGAGAGGTGGTTGTTTTAGTATAAAATACCCAGCATTTGAGCCATTTTATGCGATTTCGCTTGACAGTCGGCTACCGAGTATGCTACACTGCTTGGCAGTAAACAATGATCTTTGAGAGCAGCTTGCCATGAGCTTGTTGAATGGTTCTTCACAGCGTTGAGGGCGGGGAGTTATTATTTTTTACTAAAACTATCCCTTCCCTCGCCGCTGTGAGGAATTAAACAATAAACCTAAAGAAAACTTATGAATAGTAACCAGGAAAAACTTGTTGAGTCGGAGGCCATACACCGTCTCGCGTTGGCAAAGAAAAGAAATTGGGAGTCTGGGCAGGACCCATTCACTCCAGAACATGAGGAGGAACTCCTGAAGTTCTTCGCCGATCAAACCATGAAGGAAATTCAGAATGGTACATTTCAAGAAAGCATCGTATGAACTTGCACCCTCGCTGGAAATGGCGGGGGTTTTTGTTTTCTACCTCGCATACTCCACCACACGATTCTCCCG
>JAUYPY010000032.1 GCA_030697445.1 bacterium
TGGAGTTATAGTTGTTCATTGATTTTCGACTATTTCCACTTACATACTCGCGACCGTGAAATACGGTCGCGAGTTTTTCTTTTTCAAAACACGAAAGCGAGGAAGTACCTATGCCGAGTGTTACTTCTTCCACCACTTCCATTTGATAGACGGCACTTTGAAGCGCGGCATCTTGAAGCGCGGCACGCGCACATATTTCATACTCGTGCCATACCAGCCGCGAAGCATCTCCTTCATCGCACGCCGACTACGGCGCAAGAATGAAATGCGCATCCCCTTCGCGCGCCCAAACCCGGTCTCCAACTCGTCGCGCGCGTCGTCTATTGCCGCGTAAATGGTCGGCCGTTCCGCGACGGCACGGAAATTGCCGTGCCGCGAGCGCAGGTTAAACTCCGCGCGAAACACATCGCCGTCATGGTGCCGCGTCGTGCGTCCCACTTCAATTTGAACTTTAAGCGTCGGCTCGCTCATCGCTACGATACCCGAGAGCGACAAAAAACGCCGCTCTACATACTCGCGCAATTCCGACGAGAGTGCCATATTGGTTGCTTTGATATTGAAAGAAGTCGGCAACATTATTTCCTATTATAACGCACTACTTACTTCTTTTGTAACGCGCTACCAGTTGCGCTTCCGCGAGTACAACCCCTTTCATACCTGCAAGCACTTCTGCTTTTGAACTACCCACTCGAAGCGGTAGCGTGCGGCTGAGCGCGTAGAGGTGAAATACATACCGATGTTCCTTGCCTTTCGGCGGACATGGCGCTCCATAACCGGTTGTTCCCCACGAATTCTTCCCAACTCGCCCTGATGGCTCTTTACCTTCCGGAATCTCTTGCGCCGTCGGCGGGATGTTAAACACAACCCAATGCGTCCATATTCCTTTTGGCGCATCCTGGTCGTCCATAATCAAAACAAGCGACTGCGCTTTCTCCGGCACGCCGGATATAAAAAGCGGAGGTGATATATTTACACCATCGCATGTGTAACGCGAAGGCATTGCATTCCCGTTTGAAAACGTCGCGCTTGAAAGCGCAAACACCTGTTTCTTTGACTTCGTGTTTATTTCCGCGCCTCCAATTCCAGCTATTTGCTCGGTACGAGGCGGATTGGAAAGAAATGTAATGAACCGGTCAAACCAAGAAGTGCCCGACGGGTTAAACGCGAGCAAAGAAAACATAAGTGTAACTCCGAGAATAATGCCTCCAGCGAGTTCCATGCAGTCCTTTTACCACACAAAATGTGATGATGCAAATTCGCACAATTTGCACTCTTTGGTGTTTTATCGTATTATAAAAGCGAAATCGTGGCCGCGAGGCCATTTTCATTTGTACTTCTATGGAAATTAGAAACATCGCAATCATCGCCCATGTGGACCACGGTAAGACGACACTCACCGATGCTCTTCTCGCGCAGTCAGGCGTGGGGAAAGCCGGCGCGTCTATGGATTCAAACGCGCTCGAGCAAGAACGCGGTATTACGATTTATGCGAAAAATACTTCAATCCCCTACAAAGGCGGGAAGATAAATATTGTGGACACGCCCGGGCACGCGGACTTCGGAAGCGAGGTGGAGCGCGTACTCCGCTCCATTGATTGCGTACTCCTTGTCGTAGACGCGCAGGAAGGCCCGATGCCACAGACGCGCTTCGTGCTGAAGAAATCGCTGGAACTTGGGCTGAAACCAATTGTTGTTATAAACAAAATAGACAAGCCCGCGGCAGACGCGGAACGGACGCACGAGCAGGTACTTGAGCTTTTCTTTGAACTGGGCGCCTCGGACGCGCAAGCAAACTTCCCTATCGTGTACGCCATAGGCCGCGAAGGAGTGGCGAAGAAAAAATTGACCGACGAGTCCAAAGACCTGACACCTCTTCTTGATACGATTCTGGAATATGTTCCGCCTGCCTCCACGCCAGAGTTGGCGGCGAAGCCACTTCGCCTCCAACCATTTAACCTCGCGTACGACAACTTCCTAGGTCGTATGGCGGTCGCGCGTATCTACGATGGCGTGGTTAAATCCGGAATGAATGTGTTTATAAAAAACCAAAAAGGCGAAGTGCGCACGGGAAAAATTATTAAACTTTTCACTTGGAACGGAATGGAAAAAAGCGAAGTGCAAGAAGTGTCGGCGGGAGATATCGCGCTCGTCGCCGGGCTTACCGATATTGAAATTGGCGAAACCGTATCAGCAGAAAAAGATGCGGAAGCGCTCCCAACTATTACGATTGACGAACCAACGATTGAGCTCCAATTTCTCGTCAATAATTCCCCATTTGGCGGGCGCGACGGTAAGTTTGTGACCTCGCGCCAAATACGCGACTACTTGGAGCGCGAGCTTGAAGTAAATGTGGGGCTCAAAGTTGACTTTTCATCCAACGAATATTTCAAAGTGCTCGGGCGCGGCGAATTGCATATTGCAATACTGTTGGAAAATATGCGCCGCGCCGGATACGAAGTGCAAGTGTCGCAACCGCAGGTCATCATCCGCGAGGAAGTTGTAAGTACCGAACCGCTTGTGGTGAACAAAGTTGAACCATTTGAAGAAGTAATTATAGACACGCCGCTTGCGTACCAAGGGGTCGTAATTGAAAAGCTGGGGCGGCGCGCGTTTATCATCAAGAATATACACGAGCACGCGGGCGCGGTGCGGCTTACCCTTGAAGGTCCGACGCGCGGGCTTTTGGGCTATCGCAATCAGTTTGTGGTAGACACGCGCGGCGAGGGCATTATGTCCTCGCGCGTCGTCGGCTTCAAGCCGTATGCGGGTGAAATATCAAAACGCGCGGTTGGTTCTATGCTCTCAATGGCAACCGGCAAAGCGCTTGGCTACGCGCTGTGGGGATTCCAAGAGCGCGGCGTTTTGTATATCGGCCCGGGCACGGAAGTGTATGAGGGAATGGTTATCGGCAATACTTCAAAGGGCGAGCAAATGTCGGTCAACCCAACCAAAGGCAAACAGCTTTCCAATGTGCGCGCCTCGGGCACCGACGAAGCGATAGACCTCGTGCCCGCGTACGAACTTACGATTGAACGCGGGCTGGAAGTAATGGCGGAAGACGAGTATTTGGAAATTACGCCGAAGAGCGTGCGCCTCCGCAAAAAATATCTGACCGAAATAGACCGAAACCGCGCGAAGCGCGCGGATGGAAAATAAAGAAAATATATTCCGTTTGTTTTGGACCTATGGGGAGTCGAACCCCAACTTAATCCATGCCATGGATCCGTGATACCGCTTCACTATAGGCCCCTTTATACTACTACAAAAATACCCTATCATCATACACGCCAGCGCCACCCATTTCCACTTCTCTCATCTTTTGTCTATGGAATGGTTCGGGCGAAGGGTTCCATATAGAATTCAAGAAAGTTTTTTCGCTTTTATTTTGATTTTTATATTAATTCAATAATCGCTTTGGCGGATGGATCCAAACTATCGGCAATACGGTAATGCATCTCGTACATACTTTGCTGCCTATCTACCACATCAACACGAAACAAAATTGAGAGATGTTTTGAAGTCGCTTTGTACGAACATTTAGTATTTCTTGAAATATCTACAACTGACGCAGATGTATGCGCTTTCAGATGCTTGACGATTTTCAGTCGGCTTATATTGCCGAACGCTTTCATGATTTTCTCAAGTTTTTTCATAAAGAAAAATGCTTTACGCAGTCGCTTCTATTTGTTGGAATATTCCGAGAAAGAACTTCTTACTTGTTTTTACACTCAATCCGGCTGACGCGATTATATTCAATGGCTCGCTAAGCAATCGGCAACTGTGTTTTTGGAAATGTTTATCGGACTTTCTTATCTGCCATCGCGATATCCAGCCAATGTCGCTTTTGCCATGTTCTAAGAAAAGCACGCGCCCGCCCTTTTTACACACCCGCGCCATTTCTATTGCTGCTTTTACTGGATGCGGAATAGTGCATAAGGTAAGGGTTGAGACCACAACATCAAAATAACCGTCTGGAAATTCTAGATTTTCCGCATCCATTTCACGAAAGTCCACAGAAAGTCCGCGCTTGTTTGCTTTATGTTCTGCGATTTTTAACATTTCGGGACTTGCGTCTATGCCAGTTAACACAATATCGCTACGATAGTACGGAAAATTTGCTCCAGTGCCTATACCAACTTCCAACACTCTTCCGGAAATTTTAGAAAAAAGTTCGCGTCTTTTTTTGTGTAAGAGAAAAAACTCAACCGGCTTTACCAAAAAATCATACCACCGCGCTTGGCAGTTATAGATATTCTTAATGGTTTGTATACCGTTTGTTTGCTCATTCATCTTTTTATTCTTCCACACACTCCGTTCAAACTCAATATTATCTATAGTGTCTATGGAATGGTTCGGGCGAAGGGTTCCATATACCGAAACGGAAAAAGAACGAAACGAATGGATGGAAAATATATTTACTCAAAATACAATTCAATTTTGTCTTTGTCTTTCATTGGGTAATCGAGAAGTTCGATGTTTTCGACACCGTTCACCGTCATCCGCGGTGTTGTGGTGCCAAAGTCCGCAAAGGTCTTGTTCCATACCCTGAAAAACACGCCGAGCTTTGTGTTGCTCTTCTTCACCAGCCCTTGCATTTCCAGATGAATAACACCAGTCGCATCGTGCGTATGCACCGGGTTGTGCACCGCGCTGATGCCGATGTTTGCCGGAATCCCCTGCCGTTCCTCTTTCACAAAAATCGTGAGTTCCGGATGCCAATGCAAGCCAGTGCGCGAGAGAACTTCCGGGTCTGCCGTTGAAGGTCCGGAAAATACCTTCACGGCAACGAGCGCGATTCCTACCACTACTACAAGCACACCTATTACGATAAGCGTTGGTTTTGAATCTTTCATAATGCGTATATTGTACTATACTATCGGTATGGACACATCACTTTTCCCCCTGCTTAACAATCTCGCGGGGCAATCGCGCGCACTTGATGCGGTAATTATTTTCCTCGCCGAATATTTCCCATATGCAGTTATGCTTGCATTTCTTGCGCTGCTTTTTTATTCCGGCTATACACAGCGAGAAAAAATCCGCATCTTTTGGAGCACTTTGTTTTCGGTCGCGATTGCACGCTACGGCGTTACCGAACTTATCCGCTTTTTCTATCACCGCCCGCGCCCGTTTATTGCCTATGATACACTTCCGCTGTTTCCCGAACACTCGTGGTCGTTCCCTTCCGGACATGCGGCATTTTTCTTCGCGCTCGCAACGTCGCTTTATTTTTACAACAAAAAATGGGGCGTGTTGTTTTTCCTCGCAGCAATCATTATTTCCGTAAGCCGCATCGTCGCGGGCGTGCACTACCCGTCCGACATTCTCGGCGGCGCGCTCGTCGGCATTGCGGTGGCGTATGCGGTGTATCGTATAACAAAAAAATCCCGTTAGGGATTTTTTTGTTTGAGCAACTTATATTATTAGAAGCTCATGCGGTCTCCGCCGCGGTGATAACCACCACCGCCTCCGCTTCTCGGAGGGCGTTCCGCCATCGGGCGCGCTTCGTTTACCGTCACCGCGCGGCCGTCCATCTCTTTTCCATTCCACATATCAATCGCTTTCTGCGCATCGGCGTCTTCCATTTCAACAAAACCGAAACCGCGTGAGCGGCCCGACATTTTGTCCATAATGACATTCGCAGACACGACAGCGCCTGCTTTCGCAAACGCTTCGCGCATTGACTCTGAAGTGGTAGAGTAGGAAAGGTTCCCTACATACAATTTCTTTGCCATAGTGAGAAAAAAAATACTGCTAACTGTCGCCCGACCTTCTCAATATGGCGCTTAAGCTTTCGCTTTCACTGACCCCCTTGAGAAAACAACGACCCCCGTATCCTACCATAGTTGCTATTTTTATGCAACTAGCATATAAAGCACGAAGCGGAATTTGCTTTCCGCGAAGTGCTTTCCATGGCCAAGCCCAAACAAACCTATGTAAAAAAAGTGCTGACCTTTTATTTCACGCCGCTCTGGCGCACCTTTTTCACCGCGCTCTATTTCCTCTTTTTCGGCTACTTCGTGCTCTACTTTTCCGACTACATCCTGCTCGGTTTACGCTTTCTATATTATACCTTCAACTTACCAACTATCGCCCTCACGCTTGACTACCTTTTCTGGGGTGCGTCGTTTATCGTGATGCTCGTTATCCCTTTTTCCATTTCACTCTATGCGATTTTTATTCCGTTTGAACTGATGAAGAAACTGGACTGGACGCGGAATCAAAAAATTGCCGTGGCGTTCCTTGTCGCGCTCGCCACGATTGATATCGTGGTTGCATCCGACATCATCGTCCGCATTATTGAAAAGCAACCACCCATCGTCCGCTTTTTGCAGGAGATTGAGTTGGTGAAATAAATAGCGTACAATTTTGCGTATGCGCAAAATTGTGTTTGACATAGAAACGACGAACGACTTTGCCGAGGTCGGGAGCAGAGAGCCGGCTGCGCTCGAACTGGCGATTGTGTGTATTCACGACTCTGCCGACGACTCATACAAAAGCTTTCTTAAAAGCGAACTCAAAGCCCTCTGGCCAATATTGGAACGCGCTGATCTTCTCATTGGTTTCAACACCGAGCACTTTGACTTGCCGATTCTTGCGAAATATTATTCAGGCGACCTATCGCGCATTAAGAGTGTTGACTTGCTCAAAGAAGTTAAAACAGTGCTCGGACGGCGGCTGAAACTGGACACGCTCGCGGAAGCGACGCTCGGCAAGAAGAAAATTGGGCACGGAATGGAGTCGCTCGTGTGGTGGAAAAAGGGCGAAGTGGAGAAAGTGCGAAAGTATTGCATTGAGGATGTAAAAATTACCAAAGAACTCTACGACTACGCGCGTACGCACTGCTTGCTCAAATACCGCGACGGAAAGGAGCTCAAAGATATTGCACTTCCAAACGCCACGCAATGGGAAACCTTCACTGCAGGCACCCTCACCCACACCTTGCCGTTTTGAGTGCGCTGGTTTTTTATAAAGACAGCGGTATACTCCGTTATTTTGCAAAATAACGGAATATACCGGAAACAGAGGGCGGGATGTTGCCTTGTGGAAACGGTGCGCGTATACTGGCAATATTAAAATTAAATTTTTACATCATGGAACCAAATCAAAATGCGCAGAATAATTTCTTGACGATTCCGCTCGCGATTGTGGTCGCGGGAATTGTGATAGCTGGCGCGATATTTTTTGGCGGGAGAGGCGGAGGTATGACAACCAACAATCAACCAACTACTGATACCCAACCTGCGGCAGTTGCGGTCGCGCTTCGGCAAGTGAGCGCGAGCGACCACATCCGCGGCAACCCTGACGCAAAAATTACGCTTGTTGAATATTCCGACACCGAGTGCCCGTTCTGCAAAGCATTCCAAAGTACGATGCAGAAGTTGATGGAAGAATACGGAAAAGACGGCTCACTCGCGTGGGTGTATCGGCACTTCCCGCTTGACCAACTGCACCCGGTGAAGGCGCGCAAAGAAGCCGAAGCGACGGAGTGCGCGGGAGAGCTTGGCGGTAATATTGCGTTTTGGTCGTACTTAGACCGCATTTTTGAAATAACACCGTCAAACAACGGGCTGGACCTCGCTGAACTTCCGAAAATCGCGGCGCTTCTGAAACTTGACGAGAAAAAATTCAATGAGTGTGTGACAAGCGGAAAGTATGCGGAAAAAATTGAGAAGGATTACCAAGACGGCGTTTCCGCTGGCGCAACCGGTACGCCATTCAGCGTACTCGTATTGAAAAAAGCGGTTACGAAAACACAAGAAGCCGCTCTCGCACCCTTAATTGCGCAATTCCGCGGAGGTGTCGCACTTTCGTCCGACAAAACAAAAATGACTATAAACGGCGCACTCCCCTACAATGCCGTAAAGATGATTCTTGATGTAATATTAAAATAGAAAAAGAAAACACCCCAAGCAAGCTTGAGGTGGTGATAAGTTTTTCGTCGTTCATCTTGGACGCTTTTTTTCTGAAACCGTCGTTCCAGAAAGAGCAGTTTTTCGTCCATCTCTGGATCCAGCAGTGCTCAGGCTTGGCTCGATGCTTGGGATTGAGCTTTTCGCTCTTGCAAATCAACCCACGCAACTTTGCAAGAACTATCGCTGCAATTTTTGTTGCTTTCGCAACGCGCCAAGGTAATCCGCGAAACGACCACCCTGACACGAAGAGTATAGCATACCAACAAAACCTGTCAAGCGTTTTTGCGCTTTCTTTTTGTGGATAGTCAAAATATGGCTCTATAGAGCCATACTTTGACCCAATCGACACCAATCACAATCTTTCTCGCCGCAGCCGTTTTGGAGAAAGGAAAGGTTCAGAATCTGCGAGGCGACTTCTGTTATTTGTGTTTTAAGCGCACGCACTTCCCCATCGGTTATTCCAAACTCCTCGTGGCGGTAGGAGCCGCTTTTTTCCGGCTTGATAAAATCAATCGCGCCGCGCGACATGTTCCACCCGCGTTTTTTGTATTCATCCAAAAGCAATTTGTAAAATACGAGCTGGCGGTAATAATTGCCGTCGCTATTTTTTGTTTTTCCTAAAAGTTCATTACGCGTTCGTGGCTTCCCTGTTTTGTAATCAACAACAGCAACACTGCCATTAGAAAGCATTTCTACTTTGTCTAAATTGCCCGTCAGTTCAAGTTTTTTGTCTCCAACTGGAAGAAAGACGCCGGCGACGCGATATTCGTTCCACGATGTGCGTGGAAACTTTTGTGATGCGAGGTACCCTTTCAATTCTTTTTTTCCTTCAGCGAGATACGCCTTGAAATCGCGTTCCGCAAGATGCGTGCGTCGGAGCGCGTTTTCAAAAGTCCTAAAGATTTCGGCAAACGATTTGTCGGCATCGCGCGAGCGAGCGGCGAAGTGCGCCGCGAGCGCCGCATGTATCGCCTGCCCATAAAGTTCCGCGCCGCTTTGCGCGCGCGGCAGGCGCACGAGATTTAAGAAAAAATATTGAAGCGGACATTTTAGAAAGTTATTCAAGTGCGTTACTGCAAATCCTTGACTTAAAAACAGCGCGTTCAGATACTCTCTGTCTTGCAAAACTTTTATTCGGGAAGTTCCTCTCGGAACACGAAAATCTTTTGCTAAAGATTTTCTCTGTCCGGCGCCGTCGCGCCTCCCAAGTTTCCGCTCGGCACTTCCACTCAACAAGTTTTGCAGTAGTATATGTTCGCAATTTTTTTCCTCCATCTCAAAAATAAAACGGCTGGGCAGAAGCGCGCGGCCGTCGGCGCTTTTTGAATGCCAGCTTACCGACACTTCCTTGCGGGCGCGTGTGAGCGCAACATAAAACAAGCGCCGTTCATCGTGCGTATCGTTTTCGTTCGCTTCGTTACCGTATATAGGTAAATCAAACAACGCGCGGCTGCGCTTCCCTCCCCATTTTCCGTCTTGAGCAAAAGCAATAAACACATAATCAAACTCCAATCCTTTTGCCTTGTGCGCCGTGCATACGACAACTCCATCTGGCGCTTCCGCCGAGGATATTACGCCGACGCCGTGCGCCTCCGCCCGTTCCAAGCGCGCGAGAAAATCGGCGAGTTTCGCGCGCTTGTCGCGCTCCGCGAGGCGCTTCGCGCTCTCAAGAAACGCTGCAAAGTGCGCGAGCGCCTCGGGCGCATTGTGCCGCCCGAGCGCGCTTTCCAAGAATCCGGACTCATGCGCAATGCGCTCAACGCTTTCCACAAGCGGCTCGTTGTGTGCAACCGCCTGCCAAGCAAAAATCTTTTTCTGAAACGCCGTCAGTTCTTTCCCGTATTTTACGATGCGGCGAATAAGCAAACCCTCGTCACGCGTACGCACGGCATCCATTACCGAAAGCAAGGGTAATTTTAAAAAATCATAAAACAAAACAGGGGCGAGAGACGCGTCGTCGGCAGGATTCAAAATCGCGGCAAACAGTTTGCGGAGCGCATCAATCCGCACCGATTGAAGCGCGTCTGTATTCCCGCGCCGCGCTGCGGCGACGCCGTGCGCGCGAAGCGCGCGCTCCACCTTCTCCGCATCTTTGTTCTCGCGCACAAGCACCGCAATCTCCCGCGGTACAGCGCCGTTTTTGATAAGTTTTCCAATTTCGTCTGCCATCCACAGAAGCTCGTCTGTTTCACTCTGCGTTTCAACGACGCGAATTGCGAGCGGCGCGTGCGAAGCACGCGCCGCGAGTTTCGGATGAGGATGACTTCCCATCATTGCGGACTTTTCCATAAGCGAATGCGCGGCAGAAAGCACGGTGGGTTGTGAGCGATAATTATCGGTAAGTGCAATAACGCGCGCGCTCGGAAACCGCTTTTTGAAATACGCGAAGTTCTCAAGCGATGCCCCTTGGAAACGGAAAATCGCCTGCTTCTCGTCGCCGACGATGAAAAGATTCGGCGCCGTGTCGTAATCGCACAAGAGTTCAAGCAAGCGGTTTTGACTCCGATTCGCGTCTTGATGTTCATCGGCAAGTACAAACTGATGCTCCTCTTGCAAGCGCAATTTAAAATCGGGGTTTTGCTCCAACGCGTGCACGGCTTCTATTATCATATCTTCAAAATCGTACAGGCGGCGCTTCACCAGTTCTTTTTCGTACGCGCGGTAAAGCTTTGCGAGCTCGCGGCTTCTTTTCCACTTGTCGCTTTTTGTATCCGCGCTTCGCGCCAACAATTTCACAAACTCCGTCGGTGACACATTTTCGCGCTTCAATTGCTTGATCGCATCAATCACGGGCAACACATAATACGCAGGCGAATTTTTCGGACGCAAAAGCGAAGAGTGTGTTCGGTTAATCAAGGTCTCCACAATATGTATCTGCTCCAAATTCTCCATATGTTCGGCGCCAACGATGCGCGAGAACTCTTCCGGATAGCGCTTAATCAAATCGTTCGCGAAACTATGAAAGGTATGCATCCGCACTTCGTACGCGCGCGGCCCGATGATTTCCAGAAGTTTTTTCCGCATTGCGGACACCCCCGCTTCCGTAAACGAGAGCGCCAAAATAGCGTCCGCAGGCGTGTCGGTTCGCTTCAAGATATTCGCAATGCGCAAGGTAAGGATGGAAGTTTTTCCCGTCCCTGGACCAGCAACAACCATCACGGGCCCTTGGATCGCATCCACCACCTCGCGCTGTGCTTTGTTTAGTTTTTTGTAGAGGTCGTTAAATACTGTATCTGACATACGGACAGTTTTGCACAAACATGCAAACCCTGCTATAGTGAACGCGCCTGCCCCGCAAGGGGCGCTTATGCACAACCCCCTCGATAAAACCTCGGGGTGAAAAGGCAATTATTAGTAATTTTCTATATTTAATTTTGTGATTGAAAAAGCAACGGTTCCCGCGAAAGAAAAGAAGGAAGTGAAAAAAGAAAAGGAGTCCCCTCACGCGAAAATACTTGCC
>JAUYPY010000035.1 GCA_030697445.1 bacterium
GGCTCGGCCCCCACCCTCGTACGCGCGCTTCCTCGCTTTCGGCAAAGAGCTCGCGAATAAACGACCACGCGCCGGTGTATGTTGCCGGATTACTGCGCGGCGTGCGCCCTATGGAACCTTGGTCAATCAAAATGGCGCGCGAAAGATATTCGGTTCCGACAAATGACGCACAGTGAAAGATCTCGTTTGAGCGGTAGCGCCGTTCAAACCGCGCTTGCATGTTCTTGTGAAGTATTTCATACAGAAACGAGGATTTACCGCTGCCAGAGACGCCGGTAATTGCCACGAGTTTGCCGAGCGGAACATCAATCGAGATGTTTTGTATATTAAAAATCTTCCCACCGCGAATTTTAAGCGCACCTTTGTCCTGTGTGCGACGCACTGCAGGTACGCCAACTACTTCCTCACCGCGCAAGTACGAGAGTGTGAGGGATTTGCTTTCATTTTTCTTCGCGGAAAGAAGTTTCTGCAAATCACCGGCAACCACAATGTGACCCCCATGCACCCCTGCGCCAGGGCCTATATCTACCAAATAATCGGCAGAAAGAATCGTTTCCTCATCGTGCTCTACGACGAGAATAGTATTGCCTATATCGCGTAAATGAAGGAGCGTCTTCACAAGTCGCGCATTGTCGCGAGAATGGAGCCCGACCGTCGGCTCGTCCAATACATACAAGGCACCGACAAGACCGCTACCTAGTTGCGAGGCGAGACGGATGCGCTGTGCCTCGCCGCCGGAAAGCGTATGCGCACGACGGTCAAGCGTTAGATATTCAATCCCCACATTGAGCATAAATTGTAGGCGCGATTCAATTTCGCGGAGCACCACCTTCGCGATCTCGCGTTCTTTCGGTGTGAGTTTTAACTCCGCAAAAAACTCAAACGCGTCCGAAATAGACAGCGCGGCAAGTTCAACGATGTTCCGAGGTGTTTTGGTGCCGAGCCGAACAAAGAGTGCCTCCTCTCGAAGCCGTGCGCCTTTGCATTTGTGGCATTGCTCGTCGCCAAAAAAGTGTCGGGTTCCCAAACCATTGCATTCTGGGCACGCGCCGTATGGCGAGTTGAATGAAAAAAGGCGCGGCTCCACTTCTGGGTATGAAAACCCGTCGTACGGGCACATAAACTTTGCGGAGATTACTCTACTTTCTGTGCCGGTCTCAATGCGCAACAACCCATTGGACTCGTGAAGCGCGCGTTCGATCGCTTCCGGCAAGCGTTCTTTGACCGTTTCTCCGCCTTTTTCCAGCTCGGTAAGAAAAAACTCATCTACCAAAACCGCAATATCATGTTTCTTGTGTTTTTCCAATACAATTGGTTCTCGAAGTTTTTTATCTACTCCATCAACTTTTACAGCGGTGTATCCCTTCCCAAGCAAATCGTAGAGCAACTGATAGTATTCGCCTTTGCGCCCGACGACGACGGGCGCATAAAGTTTCAACTTTGCATCGCTTACCTCAACGCCGAATATTTTTTTGCCATGTGCATCTTTGAGCGCGCTTTTTACCGTTTCTAAAATAGTTTCTTTTATTTCTTCTTGAGAAAGTTTTCGTATTTCCCTACCGCAAAGCAAACAGTGCGGTTTGCCGATGCGCGCAAACAAGACGCGCAGATAGTCGTAAATCTCGGTAATGGTCGCCACCGTTGAGCGCGGATTGTTTGAACGCGACTTTTGATCGATAGAAATGGCGGGCGACAGTCCTACAATCTCATCAACATCTGGCTTTTGCATCTGCTTCAGAAATTGCCGCGCGTACGCTGAGAGTGACTCCACATAGCGGCGCTGACCCTCGGCGAAAATGGTATCAAACGCCAAAGACGACTTCCCGCTTCCGGAAAGCCCAGTGAACGCAATCATTTTGTTGCGCGGCATCTCAACGGTAATATTTTTGAGATTATGCGTCCGCGCCCCTTTAACAATCAGTTTATTCTCAGACATACAACCACTTAGTAACTTTTCAGTTGTTTTGCCTTATCGTGCTGGCGGATTTTTTCATGAGCTTTCGCCTCAATCTGGCGGATGCGCTCGCGCGTAACGCCGAACTTGCCGCCCACTTCTTCC
The DNA here is from genome assembly GCA_030697445.1 of bacterium. Taxonomy (GTDB): domain Bacteria; phylum Patescibacteriota; class Minisyncoccia; order Phycocordibacterales; family UBA10002; genus UBA10002. The sequence continues at coordinate 2,060 of JAUYPY010000035.1, forward strand.
AGTGTATGTGTGATGCCGTCGGTAAGCCCGTGCCGCATTTCCAAAATGCGGCGCTCTTTTTCCGAAAGTTCGCCCAAAATCGCGCGCACCTGATCGCGTAAAATCCTGCGCGAGGACTCGTGGTCGGGAGAAAGAATTTTATCGTCCGCCACAAAGTCGCCCAAGGTTGAGCGGTCGCTGTCGCCATCGTCTCCGACAGGCGTTTCAAGCGAAAGCGTGTCTTGGTCTATTTTCTCTATTTGATACACCTTCTCCGTTTCAATACCCATTTCAGTCGCAATTTCTTCCGGAAGCGGGTCGCGTCCCAAGTCCATTGAGAGGCGGCGGAACACCTGCTTGTATTTTGAGATCGTCTCCACCATATGCACCGGCACGCGGATGGTGCGCGATTGGTCGGCAAGCGCGCGCGTAATCGCCTGCCGAATCCACCATGTTGCGTAGGTTGAAAACTTATACCCCTTCGTCCAATCAAACTTTTCCACCGCCTTAAACAATCCGAGGTTTCCCTCCTGAATCAAATCAAGAAGCGTAAGGTCGGGCGAACGCCCCACATATTTTTTTGCAATAGATACGACGAGCCGCAAGTTCGCTTTTGCGAGCAAATTCTTTGCCTCAGTATCGCCCGCCGCAATGCGCTTCGCCAAATCCTTTTCGGCTTGCGCACCGATAAGCGGATATTGCCCTATTTCGCGTAAGTATATCTGAATTGAATCGTGCGACGAGCCGCTTTCCTCGTGCCTGCCGGCGTATACCGGTTTTGTCGGCGCACTTTCGGTGAGATTCAACATTCCTCCGCTTTCAAGCACATCCACCCCCGCTTGGTGCAACCGTTCATACAGCGTATCTAGGAAAATAATATCTTCCTCAATGTTTGGAAACTCGCGCAAAATCTCATCATAGGTAACAAACCCGCGCTCCTTGCCTTTCGCCAAAAGCCGTTCCGCGCGCGCGCCGCCGTCTTTGCTTTTTGCACCCGATTTCGTATGCGCTAAACGGCGCCTTGCCGGCGTGCTCTTCTTTGCACGCTTCAGCGTAGGGCGCACTTTCTTTCTTACCTGCTTTTTATTTGTCTTCTTAGATTTTTTCGACATAAAAAACAATTGTAGCACAATAATCTATATAGATGAAGCGTGTTTAATTGCTTCAATCCGCATACGGAGCGATTGGAGTTCTGTGAGAAGTATGTGCCGGCGCGCGTCGTCAGTATGCGCGCGCTCGGCGAGCGTGAGTTCGTTTAATATATCCCCCGACTTTTTCTCAAGCACATCCTTTTCAAGGTGAAGCAGAAGCGCGCGCGCATCTTTTTCAAGCGAGAGCGAACCGACAAACCGCGCTTCCGACTCAAAAATATGCGTGTCGCGTTCTCCTTCCCCTATTGCCGAAAGCAGCAAGGCAAGTTCACCAGATAGTTCGCCTAGTTCTTTTTTTAATTTCTCCGTATCAACTTTTCGCTCTCCCTCTGGAAGTTTCTCTTGCCAAAATATAATACCGGCAAGAAGACGAACTGCTTCCGGGACCACATTTCCAACTTTGTCTGTTGGTAACCCCGACGCCCCGACGCTTCCGTCGTGGGTCGGGGTCCCGACCGCTTCGCGTCGGGACTGCATATTTTCTAGTCGCTTCAAATCATCCCAAACCGCATCCTCGCGCACCTCAAGCGCTCCCGCAATTTCCTTCACAAACTCCGCGCGTTCAATTGCGCTCGCAATATCACGCACAAACGGAAGCACCTGCTCGCGCACGAGGCGTGCGCGCTCCCGCCCCGTAGTCGCGCGCGCAAGCGCTCGCTCCAACAGAAACCGCACGAAATGCATACTATTCTTGAGCGCAGTCGCAAAGTCGGCTGGATTTTCCGCAATCATATCTGCCGGATCCTTCGCCGAAAGCGCGACAATTTTGACCGCCATTCCTTTTTGCAAGGCCGTTGATACTGCGCGGAGCGCCGCCTTCTCCCCCGCCACATCCGCATCATACGCAAGCAGAATGTTTTCGGAAAACCGGCGCAGTAAATCCAAATGTTCCGGCGTAAGAGCTGTGCCGGACGCGGCAACCGTATTCTCAAACCCAGCCTGATGGCACATAATCAAATCCACTTGCCCCTCTACCAAGAGCGTGTAGCCGCGCTCGCGGATTTTGTGTTTCGCGCGATGCATACCATAGAGCGATGATGACTTTCTCCACACTTCTGTTTCTGGTGAATTCACATATTTCGGGAGAACAGTTTCTGATGGCGCAGCCGCCACGACAATGTTGGCACTGGTAAATATTCTCCCCGAAAACGCAATCACGCGCCCAGCGGAATCAAAAATCGGAAACATAATCCGATTGCGAAACACATCATACGGCTCGCCTTTTTTCTCAACCGATTGTTTGCAAAGCCCCGCGCGAGAAAGCTCCTGCTCAGAGAACTTTTTTGCAAGTAAGTGCGCGCGAAGCGCGCGCCATGCATCGGGGGCAAATCCAATGCGCCATGTTGCTATTGTACCCGGCAACACGCCGCGCCCTGCGAGGTATTCTCGCGCATCCGCGCGAGCAGCAAGCTCATTCTCAAAAAACTGCGCTGCTTCCTCTAGTGCTGCAAACAACCGGTCGCGCGCATCGCTATCTTGCGCGCGGACGCGCGTCAGGGGTACGCCCGCGCGTTCGGCAAGAATTTTAAGCGCGCCTTTGAAATCCACGCCCTCCATCTTTTCAACAAATGAAAAAATATCGCCTTTTTCTCCACATCCAAAGCAATAGAAAGAACCGCGCGCGGGCGACACGAAAAACGACGGGGTTTTCTCGTGGTGGAATGGGCACTTCGCCTTCAAGTTTGCGCCCGCGCGCTCCAATTTTAAGTACCCACCCACTACCTCCTCTACCCCAAGCCGCGCCTTTATTTCTTCAACCGGAGATGACATCGCTAACACTATATCATTTTTTATTCTTTTTCTTCCACCGCCCCGTACGCGGCCGCTTCGGCCGCAAGGCGTGCGGCGCGTTTGTTTTGCATAGCCGTAATAAGCGCGGTTTTTGGGCCACCTGGGAAACCGGTGCCGGCAGGAATCAAGCGCCCGATAATTACATTTTCCATAAGCCCTTGAAGCTTATCAACGCTTCCGCGCGACGCTGCACCGATAAGGACGCGCGTCGTGTGCTGAAACGACGCTGCGGCGAGGAAATTGCGCCGCGAGAGCGACACCTCCGAAATGCCCATTACCGCCGGTTCCGCCTTTGCCTCCATACCACCGCGCTTCACCGCCTCCTCATTTTCCGCATCAAACTCGCGCTGGTCTACTATATCGTTTGCAGAGAAAGTAGTATCACCGGCGTCTTTGACTATAAGCCGCGAGAACATTTGTCTTATAATAACTTCAATATGCTTGCGCGATACGCTTTCGCCCTGCAATTCGTACGGCTTTGAGATTTCCGCAATCAAATATTCCTGCGCGCGCTCCCGGCCTCCATATTTATACAGTTCGTCAATATCTGCAGAGCCGTCGGTTAGTAAGTCCCCACGCTTAACCACGCTGCCAACTTTCACCAAATGCGTGCGGCTTATACTTGTTGAATATTCAATCGCCTCGGACTTTTTTCCTTTTTGAGGCACATCAGGCATAAGCACGATGATTTTCTCTTTTCCGTCCTCTTTTATTTCAATGACAGTCCCATCTTCGGTCGCAACCACGGCAGGAATTTTCGGATGCCGCTTTTCAAACACTTCTTCAACGCGCGGAAGACCCTGCGTAATGTCGCCGCCAACTGATGCCGTACCGCCCGCGTGGAAGGTGCGCATCGTGAGCTGGGTGCCCGGCTCGCCGATCGCCTGCGCTGCAATCGTACCTACCGCTTCGCCAAGCCCAATGATTCCTCCTTTACCCAAGTCCTCGCCGTAGCAGCGCGCGCAAATGCCATGCCGGAGCGCGCAACGAAGCGGCGAACGAACACGCACTTCTTTTGTGTGCGCCGTATCCATAGAAAGCGCGTCAGCTTTGGTAAGTAAATGTCCTTTCGGGAAAAGTTTATCGCCGGCTGCACCTGTTACATCCGCAGCCAGCACACGGCCGCGCGCGCTCTTTGCAAACGATATCTCCATACCCGATGCTCCGCCGCGGCTAATCACAATTGATTCTTTGGTTCCGCAATCTTCTTCAGTAATCACCGTATCCTGCGCCACAACGAATAGCTTGCGCGTCATATAACCCGCTTTTGCGGTATTAAGCGCCGTATCGGTTTGGCCTTTGCGCGAACCGTGCGTGGTAATAAAATATTCAATGGGTGTGAGCCCCTGCTTCATAGACGACATAATTGGAATTTCAATCGTCTCTCCTGCCGTATTTTGAATGAGCCCTTTCATACCAACCATTTGTGTAATTTGCGAGAACGAACCGCGCGCGCCAGAATTCACCATATCGTACACCGAACCGTCTTTCGGCAAAGACGCCGGTATCAGTTTCTCCACCTCGTTTTTCGCAGCATGCCAAATCTCAATATTCTTACGAATGCGCTCGCCTTCGGAAAGAAGCCCTTCGCCCCACTGTGAAAATACTTCGTCGGATTTCGCTTTTGCTTTCGCAATCACCGCATTTTTTTCAACGGGCTCCACCACATCATCAATTCCCCAGGTAATGCCAGATTGCGTAGCGGCAGTAAAACCGAAGTGTTTGATTGCATCCATAATTTCCGGCACCCGCTCCGTGCCATACCGGAGCATAAGATTGTCAATCAAAAGCGCCATGCGCTTGCGGTCAAGTTCCGCATTCATAAACGGATAGTCGGTCGGCAAAATCTCGTTAAACAAAAGCCGTCCTGCCGTAGTTTCAAACATACTCCCATTAAATTCGGCGTACTTCTCGCTTGCCGGCGCCTGCACTTTAATGCGCGCACGGCGGTCTATTTCGCCAAACTGCAAAGCAGTGATCGCATCTGCCGGACTTCCGAATTGCGTACCTGAACCTTTTGCATTATGAACTTCTTTCGTCGTCCAATACACGCCGAGCACTATATCCAACATTTTTGCGGAAAGCGTCGGTTCGCCGTTTCCGGGCTTCAGAATATTTTTATCCGCCGCCATAAATTCGCGCGCCTCTAATTGCGCCTCTTCCGAAAGCGGCACATGGACTGCCATCTGGTCTCCGTCAAAGTCCGCATTAAAGGCGTAACACACGAGCGGGTGCACCTGAATAGCGCCGCCTTCAATCAAAACGGGCTGGAACGCCTGAATGCCGAGACGGTGCAAAGTCGGCGCGCGATTTAAGAGCACATACTTGCCTTTGGTCACTTCTTCCAAAATCGCCCACACTTCCGGAATCTGATCTTCAATCAAACGCCCTGCGCCCCTAATGTTAAACGCCAATTCGCGTTTGATAAGCTCTGAGAGCACGAACGGACGAAAGAGCTCCAGCGCCATATGTTTCGGTAATCCGCACTGATGGAGTTTTAATTCCGGGCCTACGACAATAACCGAACGACCCGAATAATCCACGCGCTTCCCCAAAAGATTCTGGCGGAAAAGTCCGCGCTTCCCTTTCAAATTATCGGCAAGCGATTTCAATTGTCGGCGAGCCGCAGGCCCCGTGCCTCCTGATGAGCTGTGGCGGATAGAGTTGTCTATGAGCGAGTCAACCGCTTCTTGTAAAATGCGTTTTTCATTTCTTAAAATAACTTCAGGCGCATTTATCTCTTTCAGTTTCTTCAAACGATTGTTGCGGTTAATAACGCGCCGATATAGGTCGTTTACATCAGATGTCGCATACCGGCCGCCGTCCAGAGGCACCATAGGCCGCAACCCAGGCGGAATTACCGGAATGCGCGTCAGAAACATCCACTCCGGACGCATTCCTGAAGCAATCATTCCTCGCACGAGCGCTAAGCGGCGTGATAGCCGTTCGCGCTCTCCGGCGCCCGCTTTCTCCTGCGCCGCTTCAAGCTCGCCGCGAAGCGTTTCCAAATCAACTTGTTTGCACAAATTATAAATCGCCTCTGCGCCAATCTCTGCCTCAAAGCACGCGCCGTACCGCACCCCGTAACTATGGAACGACACCTCGTCCAACACGAGTCCTGGAACGATGCCGTCTATTTCGCGCTTCGCGCCGAGAAACCGCTCTTTGAGAGCTTCCTTTGTTTTCTCATCGCCGAGCGCTTTCACTTTTGTTTTGTATTCCGTATCAAGCTCTTTAAGCAATCGGCCACGCTCGGCATCATTAACGCGCGTTACCAAATAACCGGCAAAGTAGATTACTCGCTCAACATCCAATGATGTCATACCGAGAAATAGAGAAAGACGCGAAGGCAAGCCGCGCAGAAACCAAATGTGGGAAACGGGAGAAGCGAGGTCAATGTGCCCCATCCGCTCGCGGCGCACGACCGCGCGCGTTAATTCCACTCCGCATTTTTCGCACACAATACCTTTGAAACGGATGCCGCGGTACTTTCCGCAATAGCATTCGTAGTCCTTTTCCGGACCGAAAATCTTTTCATCAAAAAGCCCGTTCCGCTCGCTCCGCTGGGTGCGGTAGTTGATGGTCTCCGGCTTCGTGACCTCGCCTTGCGACCACTCCTTGATGCGCTCAGGCGAAGCGAGCCCGATGCGCACGGAATCGAAATCCAGAGGAATACTTGATGTTTGTGGACGGAACATATTTTTAAATATTTAAATGTTTAATCGTTCTATGAGCGGGTGCGTGGGCGAGAGCGCGGACGACGGTCGGCATCGCCTTCACCTTTTTTATTACCACCCTGCAAGTCGGTGTCGAGTGCCAAACCTCGCAAGTTGTTCAAGAGGACGCTAAATGATGCCGGAATACCACTGTAGGAAATCGGCTCGCCTTTGACTATAGAGTCAAACGCAGCTGCGCGGCCTGGAATATCGTCGGATTTGATGGTAAGCATCTCGCGCAAGGTGTACGCAGCACCGTGCCCAAGAAGCGCCCACACCTCCATTTCGCCAAACCGCTGACCTCCTCCCTGCGCTTTTCCGCCAAGCGGCTGTTGAGTAATCATTGAGTACGGACCGATGGATCGCATATGAATCTTATCTTCCACCATATGGTGCAACTTCATAATGTACATCGTGCCGACCGCAATATCTTGCGCAAACGCTTCGCCTGTGCGGCCGTCGTGCAATTTCATTTTTCCGCTTCGATTGAAGCCCGCTTTCTCCAACTCATCTTTTATTTCCGCATCCGTTGCGCCTGCAAACGGCGGAACAACAGCTTGGTAACCAAGCGCGCCCGCGGCAAGCCCCAAGTGCAGTTCCAAAATCTGCCCAAGGTTCATACGCGACGGAACGCCAAGCGGAGTTAGAATTAGGTCAATCGGCGTACCGTCTTCGGTAAACGGCATTTCCTCAACCGGCAAAATTCTGGAAATAACGCCTTTGTTTCCGTGCCGACCCGCGAGTTTGTCGCCAACCGACACTTTGCGCAATTCCGCCACTTCAATATGTATGCGCTTCAAAATACCGCTTTCAAGCTTGTCGCCGCGCTCGCGCGAAAACACTTTCACGCTAATGATGCGCCCGCGCTTGCCTCCCTCCGTCCGTTTTGAGGTGTCCTTCACATCGCGCGCTTTTTCTCCAAAGAGCGAACGCAAAAGCCGTTCTTCGGGGGTGAGTTGTGTCTCGCCTTTCGGCGTAATTTTGCCGACCAAAATATCGCCAGGGCGTACTTCTGCGCCAATGCGAATAACTCCATCTTCGTCAAGATTTTTAAGTTTCGCCTCGCCGACATTTGGAATGTCGTGCGTTGTGATTTCGGGACCAAGCTTCGTGTCGCGCACATTGACTACAAACTCTTCAATGTGAATGGAGGTAAATTTGCTCTCCCGAACGAGCCGTTCCGAGATAATAATCGCGTCTTCGTAGTTTGCTCCCGCCCACGACATAAAGGCGACTAGCACATTGTGCCCGAGCGCCATTTCCCCACCTTCGCTTGAAGAAGTGTCTGCAAGCAGCCCTCCTTTCTTTATTTTATCGCCAACCGATACCGAAGGCCGTTGATGAAATGCGGTAAAGCCGTTGGTCCGCTGGAATGGAACAAGCGGGTAGGAGTGTTCTTTTCCTTTCGCGTTTTTTACCGCAACGCGGCGCGCATCTACAAACGACACTATACCCTCATCTTCCGCAAGCACGATGCGCCCAGTGTCGCGCGCCGCCTTCCCTTCAATACCAGTCGCAACGAGTGGCGCTTCGGGAACTAGGCATGGAGTTGCCTGCTTTTGCATGTTTGAGCCCATAAGCGCGCGGTTCGCATCGTCGTGGTTCAAAAACGGAATCATTGAAGTCGTAATGGAAAACGCCTGATTGGTCGCCACATCAATCAAATCAACTTCGGTAGCGCGCACCATTGCCGGCGCTCCGTTTACGCGGACTTCAAGTTCCGGCTCAAGCAAGCGGCCTTGCTCGTCGCGCAGCGACGCGGCGTGCGCAATTTTGTGCCCCTCCTCTTCCGAGGCCCCAAAATACACGACTTCTTTAGTAATCACGCCATCCTTCACTTTTGCGTATGGTGTTTCAATCATTCCGAATTCGTTAAGACGGGCGTAATTGGACAAACGCAAAATAAGCCCGATGCTTCCGCCTTCTGGCGTTTGAATTGGGCAGAGCCGCCCGTAGTGAGAAGGGTGCACATCGCGCACTTCAAAACCCGCGCGCTCGCGCGTGAGGCCCCCGGGGCCGAGCGCCGATACCGTTCGCAAGTGTTCAATCTCCGCAAGAATATTTTCTTGCTGCATAAACTGCGAGAGTTGGTTGGTGGTGAAAAATTCGCGAATGCGCGCTTGCAACGGTTTCGGAGAAATAAATTGCGACGGAAGCGTCAGGTCGGATTCAACGGTGGACATTCGGTCTTGCAAATTGCGTTTCATTTGCGTCATACCAACTCGCACTTTTTGTTCCAAAAGCTCGCCGACAAAGCGCACACGGCGGCTTCCCAGGTGGTCTATGTCGTCTTCCACGGCACCTGGAGTCGTAGATAGTTTTGCCACATGCGCTACTGCAGTTACGATATCGTCAAGCGAGAGCGTCATTCGCTCCGATTCTTTGTCGGTCATTAGCTTTCCAAACCGACGGTTGAAGCGAAACCGCCCTACTTTGGAGAGGTTGTATCTGTCAGCGTCAAAAATTGAAGTAACAAATGTGCGCGCAGTATCTGGAGTTGCTATTTCACCATCGCGAAGGCGCTTGTAAATTTCCAAATATGCCTGCCCGGCCTCCTTCGCATGATCCTTTGCGAGTGTAGTGGCGATAAATGCCTCGGCGGCAGTGCCAGAAAAGAGCGTTTTAATCGCTTCATCGGTTGCAGCGCCCAAAATGCGCAAAAGCGATGAGAGCGGGAACTTGCGTTTGCGGTCAATGCGCACATAGATGGCGCCGTCTGGGTCTGTGTCTATCTCTATCCACGCACCGCGCGCAGGCATAATTTTCGCGCCAAAATATTTTTTGCCTTTCGTTTCTTCCGCGGTGAAAAAGACGCCGAAACTGCGTGCGAGCTGAGGCACGATAACGCGCTCCACACCGGAAATTACGAATGTGCCGTGGTTAGTCATCAGCGGAACATCCGACATAAAAATCTCTTGCTCTTTTTCCGTACCGGCAAGTTTATTCTTCAAACGCACTACAGCTTTGATCGATGCTTCGTATGAAAGCTTGTTTGTCTTCGCCGTGTGTTCATCGCACTTCGGCTCGGAAATCGTGATGCGCAAAAAATCCAATTCAAATTTCTTTCCCGAATAATCGCGTATCGGAGAAAATTCTTTGAAAACGGATTTAACTCCCTTTTCCAAAAACCAACGAAATGAGTCCAGTTGCGGTTCAACAAAGTTCGGATACTTCGCGAGCGGCTCGCGGAAATTTCCGAAATATTTCTTGGGGCGCTTCGCAACGCCCGCGACATCAATTGCAATTCCCATATAATTAGAAAGCTATAAAACAAAAGAAAACAAAAGCCCTCGCCAAGGCCTTTGTTATATGCTGCTAATTGTTATTTAGTTTTTCGAACGCAAAATGGCGCCCTATTGCTTACTAAAAGAGTACCGCGGAACTCAATCGTATGTATATCAAATGTACTTGACGAGTATATACCCATTCATATTTTCTGTCAAATGCAAGTTAGGTGGGTGGGGATAAGTGGGCCGCTCGGAAGATACCTCTGCCGAGACCGGCAAAATTCCCCTCCGAGGAATTTTGCCTTATCCGCTCGGCTCACTCCTCCCTCGTCCGCCTGAGGCGGACTGGGTGGTGGTGTTTCTCCAGAAACCACCCCCTCCCCCCGACTGCTGTCGGGGTACTCCCCCTTAGGATAAGGGCGAGATTAAGGAAACTATTCCAGTTAACTGCTATAGCGTTTAATTGGAATAGTGCGGGGGAGTCCGTGGCCGTTCGCCTCATCGCCGTCTCGGCATAGGTACTTCCTCGCTCTTGTGTTAAAAACTCGGCTCTTCTCCGTTCCGCAGTTGGTTATACTAAAAACTGGATTTCTTAAAGAATCTATCCAACCAACTTTCTTTTGGTTTTTGCGCTGGCACTACTTTTTTATCAACACTTACAGGCACTTTTGGTTGTTTGTATTCTGGTGCTGGCGTAGTGTATCCAACCCCACTATCGGTCTTGTGACTTTTTATCGGTTCAGAGGGTTGAGGCAACCCTTTTGAATTGTGGCAATGATACTCGCTATAGGATAGTCCCCATTTCGGACAATTCGTTTTGCATGTGTGGCAACCATAAGCATCAGTTCTACCTGGATGGGCAAATACTATGCTCGGAAGCAAGAAAACAACTGTAAGAATGATTTTTTTCATTTACTTTACTTTCTTTGGTTACCAACGGTAAGAAGAACGAAAAGGATCAACTGTGCCTGTTCTGCCAGAGTAGGGATTGTAATTACCTTTGGTGTTGTAATTATCAAATCGGCTACTGTTCGGCTTTGTCCGATATGAAGGCATGACATAATTCCCCGTACTCGGTTTGAGGTATCCCCTAACTCGCACTGCCGCTTCAGCAGAATTGGCAAGAGAAAGTACTCCTAATATAAATACACATATCAATGTAAAGATTTTAAAAGTCTTCATGTTTATTTTAAAAATGGAATAATTGAAATAATATTATCTCGTTCTTTTTGTAAGGGGTTAATTTCTAAATCCCTTTTCTGTTCCAATTCCTTTACAATGTCTTCATTTGTTGAATCATAGGCGGAAGATGTAGCCGGTGAACTTCGTTTAACAAATACAAGTGGATAGTTGTTTCTTACTTTCTCAAACTTCTCATTATATTTTTTAATTTCCTTATCTATTTTCTTAACTCTAAAATACTTAGAGATAAGAAAAAATATACCTAATGTTACAGATAATTTAATAAAAAAATCTAAAATCAGATTGATATAAGTAATCATAAAACTAATTACCATATTGAATTTGTTGAAATTCAGCTTGTAATGCATTATACGCCACCTGATATTTCCTGTAAATATCTGCTTGTTGACGGTCTCGAAAAATAGTTGTCACACCAGCACCAATAAGACTTTTCTCATTATCTTGGATGTCTTGAACATACTTTTCAGTGAGAGTCGCAATTTTTTGGTTTACGGCATTTAATCGGTTTCTCTGTTCTCTTAATCTACTCAACTCATTATTTTCCTCTTGTGCGTTCTGAGCCGCAATTTTTATTGTATCAACAAAAGATTTAAGGAGAGGTCCGGTTTGTTCATTTCTTGTCTGATATTCCTGAATATAAAACTGATGTTCTTCTGACTGAAATTCTTCTAGAAACGAAGAAAGTTCGGTCCGTTTCAAAAACACATTATTGGATTCTACATAGGGTGTGAGTTTGTTGAGTAATGCAGTAGAATATTCCACAAGTTTATCCATCAAGATATCGCGTTTGATATTGTTATCAAGCAAATCCCGTCCAGTTTGTTGCACCGACAGATTATTGTAATATTCCACCATGTTTGCGTGGATTTTTGATGTAAAACCACTTGATTCCGCTAGGGCGTTATTAAACTGCGTAATTCTAGTTTTTATTGTGTCTATGAATTGAATAATCGATGCTTTATCAAAAACTTCTTCTTTTATGGGATTTTTAATAGTGGCAGGCGCGGAAACAGGAACCGCCGCAGGAGCGGCTGGCTGTATCACGGTAGATGACGGCTCACTCTCTTGTTTTTTTAACCTCTCGACTTCTTTTTTCAATTTCTCAATTTCAACCGATTGGTCAGTTTTCTGTTTTGATGCGGCATCTTCTTTCTTTACCGGCAAGGTTTGTGATTTTGATGTGGGTGAAGTGGAAGCTTTTTTTGCGCTTGGAGATGCAGGACTATCGGACTTCGTTTGAACAACCGGCACTGGTGCAGATTTCTTGAACCATGTAGCGGGGTTCCACCACACCGCAAACGATATTTGCGGAATAACAAAACCAAGCAAAACCACAACCAAAAGATTCCGAGACACCGATTTCATAACCATGTTATAGCGCAAATGCCTTGTTTTTGCAAAAGTGCAACAACATCTGTTATACAAGTATTTTGCAAAATACTGGAATACACTATCTCTGGCGACCGCAAAAGTTAGTGTATACGCGACTTAGCAATAAGATACGGCCGTAGCTTAATGCTAAATGAAAGAGATACCAGATGTTTGCCGCCCATCAACATCTGGTGCCGAAAACGGCATCCGTATATTCTCTTATTCTCACGAATTAAAGAATAGACACTCGATGTTTACCGCCTGTGCCAGGTACGAACTGGTCGGGTTGTAGGTCTATCCAAGTATTTTGCAAAATACTGAAGTAGATAAATCGGTAGACACAAAAAATCTCCTACGAAAGGAGATTTTTTGTGTGGACCTGACGGGATTTGCACCCGTTTCGTTGCGTGTCAAAGGCAACATGTTACTGCATACACCACAGGCCCTCAGGCCCACGAGATTATTATAAAACAAAAAAAGCCCTCTTTCGAGAGCCCCCTTTGTTGACACGCAACTTTGGTCCGTGGTTGCAGACCATGTTACCTTTGGACGACAGTATAGCACCCATATCTTTCCAGTCAAGCGCCTGTGGATAAACTCCATTTCTACTTCGGCCGCAGAGTCGGAAAGAAAATGACATCGCGGATGTTGTGCGAGTCGGTGAGGAGCATCGCAAGACGGTCAATGCCGATACCAATGCCGCCATTCGGAGGCATTCCGTATTCCATGGCTTCCAAATAGATTTTGTCACTCGGCGAGATTTCACCTTCGCCCGCGCGCTTCTTTTTGTCTTGCTCTGCATAGCGTTCCGCTTGATCAATTGGGTCATTGAGTTCTGAAAAAGCATTCACGAACTCAAGCGTCCCAGCAATGAGCTGAAACCGATCAATGAGTGTCGGGTCGTCCTCTTTTCGTTTTGCAAACGGATTCATCTCGACGGGGTAATCAATAATAAAAGTCGGCTGAATAAGCTTCGGACGCGCGGACTTTTTATAAATCCCGTCCAAAAGCTTTTCGCGGGTCCGTATGTTCCCCACTTCAACTCCAAACCGCTTTGCACTGAGAGTAAGTTCTTCTACGGTGGCTTTTTCCGGAGATGGAATAAACGCATACTGCCGTATCAAGTCATAAAATGTTACCACCGCAAACGGTTTCTCAAAATCAATTTCATTGCCATTGTAAGAAATCTGTAATTTCCCAAATAGTTTATTAACCACATATTTTATAAGTTCCTCAACAAAATCGCGCTGACTCTTCGCGTCGGCGAATGCCTCCTGCGATTCAAGCATCGTAAACTCTGGATTGTGCGTTACATCAACCCCCTCGTTTCTAAACTTGCGGCCAATTTCATAAACGCGCGTATAACCGCCGACCAGCAGTTGCTTCAGATAAAGTTCCTGTGCAATGGTAAGATAAAAATCCATATCCAACGCGTTGTAACGCGTCATAAACGGCTCTGCGGTCGCTCCTCCCGCTACCGCTTGTAGCCGTGGTGTTTCAACTTCTAAATATCCGCGCGCATTATAAAAATTCCTAATTTCGGTTACCATCCGCGAACGCAGAACAAACCGGGCGCGAGATTTCTCGTTCATTAAAGTATCAAGATAGCGCTTGCGGAACTGCTCTTCCGTATCGGTAAGCCCCGCCCATTTTTCCGGAAGCGGACGGAGCGCTTTTACGAGCATACGCCACGAAGCGACGGCGATCGTCTCTTCCCCACTCTTTGTCTTGAAAAGCGTGCCGCTTACTTCCACAAAATCACCGATGTCCACGACTTCATTCCACAAGGTAAACGCGTCCGGCGCATCGTCTTTCTTTAAAAGCCCCTGAAAACTCCCAGTGCCGTCGCGGAGGTCAAAGAAAATGAGCGCGCCCTGCGCGCGCATACCCATAACGCGCCCAGCAAGCGTTACGGACTTCTTCTTCGCTAGCGCGGCAAACTTTTTGCGCGCGTCCGCAAGCGCGCAATCAGGGCGCGCGGAAATCGGGTACGCCGATATGCCGCGCGAACGGAGTAACTCAAGCTTTTTTACGCGCACCGCGCGCAATTCATCAAATGAAGACATAAGTAATTACCCGACGCTTACTATTATATACGCATTTTCGCCTGTCGGGGTATGTACGGAAAAAGAAACGCCGGCTTTTTTCCCCATCATTGCCTGCGAAAGAGGCGAATCTACGGAAACATTCCCCAATGCGACATCACCTTCTTCCGAACCAACAATGCGGTACGAAAGCTCTTTGCTGTCCTTTTCGCGCTTCAAACGCACCTGCGAGCCGATGCCAACCGTGTCACTCTGCGCGCGCTTTTCCAGAATGATGGCGCTTTTGAGCAAGTGGTCTAGTTTTGCAATGCGGTCTTCCAACTGCGCCTGCGCCGCACGCGCTTCGTGGTATTCTGCGTTTTCAGACAAGTCGCCGAGCGACTTCGCATACTCAAGATTTTCCGCAACCTCCTTGCGGCGCGCTGTTTTAAGGGATTCAAGCTCGTTAGAAAGCTCGACAAACTTTTCTTTTGTCAGGCGAACATCAATATCGGCCATAAAACATAAAAAAACAAATTGATAGATTATTTAACCATCGAGTACTTCCCTTCTTTGTCTTTCTTGAAATGCTTCTTGTTTTGCAAATTTACCGAAATAGTATTTTCTTTCACATAGCGCTCTTTTAGCACCTTGTCAAAAATCTGCTGTTTGGTTAGCGGACCGTGCTTTTCCAGAATCTTCGTAATCACATCGCGTACCACCCCGCTCATATAGCCCCACTCCGCAAGCGCGTAGAGCCCGCGGCCGACGAGCACGAACCGCTTGTCTTTTATAAGCTCATTGTGCGTTGTCGCCACATGCGCCTTTCGTCCAAACATTTTTTCAATCGCGCGCGCCACTTCCGTAAAGTGAATCGGCGAACCGTGCTTACGAATGACGAGAAACGCGTAGTCGCGCACCCCCTTCATTTTGATATGCGGTGAAGAAATAAGACCCCACTCGCCAAGAGGATTTTTACCAATCATCTTTGAAATTCCAAGCCAGCGCTTCACAATATGATCCTGTTTAAAGTGTTCATCCAAATCCTCTACATGCGTCAAGAATTGAGCAATGATATCCAACTCCGACACCAAGTCCTTGTCGGACAAGCTATCGTAAAGCTTGCGGAGCGCGTCGTGCACCTTGGTCGCCAGCTTGTCGTCCATATGCCAGCGGTGTTTCAAATGATCGTCTTCTTTTGTTTTCTTGAACTGCTCGCCAAGCGCAAGTAGAAAGTGCGCGTGGTTGCGCGTAGAGACATCTTTTGATACATGTGAAAGAAAAACTTCTTCTCCTACCACGCCGCCAAATTCGCGCACTGCGTTTTCCAATTCAGTAAATGTCTGCTTCTCCTTCTTGTACACATCGGACTTTCGGATACTCGCCATCGCGTAATTCTCAATCTGGCGCACCCGCTCGCGTGTAATATGATAGCGCTTACCAATAGAATCAAGTGTCTGACGCTTGGTTTCTTTGCCAAGACCGAAGCGGTTTACGAGCACATCGCGCGCGCGATCGGGAAGCACCTTAAGGAGCCGCGTCGCGGCTTGCTTGGGGTTAAACGAAATAACGGATGCGGTGTTGCTCATTGCCATAGGCATATTGTTCTTATTTAATATTCACCTAGTTATATACCCATGCGTAAAGTGTGTCAAGAGGCGACAAAACTCACTAATTTGTCTTTCACAAAAAACCGCTTTTGTATCTGTTTTTGAGAAAGCCAGCGCGCAACTTCCGGCAACCCCGCGGCGCGCGCAAATGCATCAGCTTCACTGACACCGCGCGCCGCCGAAAACGCGCCGCGCATTTTTCCGTTTATCTGTACCACAATTGTCACGGATTCGGTTTGCGTAGTTGCTTCAATATAGGCAGGCCACGGGGCTTTGTGCACAGAGCCATTGTACTTATTTTCGTGCCACAACTCCTCCGCAAGGTGCGGAGCAAACGGCGCGAGCATCCTCAAGAAAATCCCGAAATCTTCACGCGCTATCGTCTCTTCGTTTTCAAACGCTTTTGACAAAACCATCAGCGCGCTAATGGCGGTGTTGAATTTGAGCGCTGTAATGTCTTCACTAACTTTCTTTATGGTTTGGTGCAAAAGAGCGCTTCCCGCTTCGCACTTCCCGATTTTTTCCTGCAACCTCCACACCCGCTCCAAAAAACGGCGGATGCCGGCAATACCGCCTTTGTCCCACGGGTAAGAGCCGGTTTCGTTATACGGTCCGATAAAAGCAAGATACATCCGCACAGTGTCCGCTCCGACTTGTTTTACCTCCTCATCGGGGTCAATCACATTACCGTGCGATTTGCTCATTTTCTGTCCATCAGTCCCCAAGATAAACCCGCGATTAATACGGTGCGCATACGGCTCTTTGTCGGCTACAAGACCTATGTCAAAAAGCGCCTTGTGCCAAAATCGCGAATACAGAAGATGCATCGTCGTATGTTCCGCACCGCCGGAATAAAAATCCACCGGAAGCCACGCACTCATCTTTTTCCGCGCCGCAAATTCTTTTTTATTCTTTGGGTCGGTGTAACGCAAGAAATACCACGAGGAGTCCACAAATGTGTCAAGCGTATCTGTCTCGCGCTCCGCACTTCCTCCGCACTTCGGACATTTCACTTCCACCCACTTCCGCACTTTGGCAAGTGGCGACTTGCCGTCTCCTGTCGGCACATAGTCCTTTATGTCTGGCAACTTCACCGGCAAATCTTTTTCCGGCACGGCGTTCCATCCGCATCTCTCACATTTTATAAGCGGAATCGGCACGCCCCAATAGCGCTGGCGCGACACCACCCAGTCGTGGAGTTTGTATTGCGTCTTTTTCGTTGAAAATTTTTCTACAACTTCCGTTGATGCGAAATCAGTATTTTTTATTGGAATATTATTTTTCAATGCAAACTCGCGGTCGCGCTCGTCGTGCGCCGGCACCCCCATCACCGCGCCCGTGCCGTAATCATCCACCACATAATCCGCGACAAACACCGGCACCTCCTCGTTATTTGCCGGATTGATCGCGCACAAATTCCTCGCCTCTTTTGCAAGCGGATGCGACGGCGCGAGAGCAATAAACGACACACCGAAAAGCGTGTCTGGGCGGGTTGTGAAAACGACAATCTCGGAAAGAACATCGGCAGTGCCTTGAGTTTTGTTGAACGACGCGCCTTTAATTTCGAACTTAATTTCAGCTCCTGTACTTTTACCTATCCAATTCCTCTGTGCGGTTTTTATTTCCTCCGGACAATCAAGCGCATCCAAATCCGTAAGCAGGCGCTCGGCATAGTCGGTGATTTTGATGTTCCACTGCTCCATCTTGCGTTGTTCCACTTCAGTACCACATCGCTCGCATTTTTCGTCTTTCACTTGCTCATTCGCAAGCACTGTTTTGTCTTTCGGACACCAATTCACATTCGTTTTCTTACGATACACGAGCCCGCGCTCGTATAATTTCAAAAAGAGCCACTGCGTCCATTGGTAATACGCGGGGTCTGCGGTTACAACTTCGCGCGACCAATCAAACGACGCGCCCATAGAAGCGAACTGCTTGCGCATAGAGGCAATATTTCCGTATGTCCAGATGCGCGGATTAAGCCCGCGCTGAAGCGCCGCATTTTCCGCCGGAAGCCCAAACGCATCAAACCCGATCGGGTATAACACATTCTTGCCGTTCATTCGCAAGTAGCGCGCCAAAATATCCGGCACGGCAAACGCGTACCAGTGTCCGACATGGAGATTCCCCGACGGGTACGGAAACTCGGTCAGCAAATAAAAATTTTCCGCGCCCTTCTTTACATCGGGCGTTTTATAGGAGTTCTTCCCCCACTTTTTCTGCCACTTCTTCTCAATCGCGGAATGGTTGTAGGATTTCATTCCGACTATCTTACAACAAATCAACGGGTTTTCACATAGGGTGGATAGCGTTCGGGGTCAAGTAAGCGGTCAAAACAGGCGCGGCCTGCACTGTGTTCCCAATTATCTGCAAAACCTCCTTCGCTCATCGGCATCGGATACGGCTTTGTCATACTGTTGGTCTGTGCGTTGCTTTGAAGCGTGAAGTTTGCGCATAGCGTAAAGGCATATCTTGCCCCGAGCGTAAACTCGTACGGCTGTGCGGTTTCTGGGTCAGTAGGCACGGTATATCCAGAAAGCGGGTCCGCTAACTCGGAAAGCGTTTTTGGAAAGCGGGATTTTTGCTGCCAATAATTCACCACTTGCCATTGGATGCTCTGCAGGTCGGAAACGCGGCGCTCATCTATTCGGAGCTTGCGCACGGTAAACGGAGAACCCATCACCAAGAACCCCCATACAATCGCGGCAAGAACGCCAACGAGCGAACCGATAATAAAACCCTTTCGGAGAGATACGGGTCGTTCGGGTGTCAACCGTATTTCAAGAACGGCGTACCAAAACACCGCGGCAGAAACCGCGAGCACCGCGAGCGCTTTGAGCACAAAGCGCATTGTAAGCTCGCCGCCGAGAAATCCCGAAAGCACGGCAATCAAGTCGCCCGCAAGCGCGGCGCCGGTAATGAAAATAGTTATCCACAACGCCCATCGGCGAAGCGGGAGTGCCAGTTTGATTGGCTCCCGCGCAATTCCCTTTTTCACTATGGAAAACAAAATAAGTGAAATTGGAAAAATTACGATAAGCGATGCGAGCGCGAAGCGAATGCCGCCCGAGTACGGGTCGTAGTAGTACGACAACTGGTCGCGAAACACGCGGTCAATCGTCGCAAATAAAAGCCCGAGCAAACTGCCGGCGGAAACATACAGTGTCAAAAGCGCGCCGACATACAAAAAGAAATCCTTCGGAGTCAATTTTGGTTTGTCCATAATTTTTTATATCTTAAATTCTATCACATCGCCATCCTGTACTATATACTCTTTTCCTTCCGTGCGCACTAAGCCCTTCTCGCGCGCCGCGAGGTAGCTACCCGCTTCCACTAATTTGTCGTAATGGATAACTTCGGCGCGGATGAATTTATCACGGAAATCGGTGTGGAGCGCCTTCCCCGCTTCCGGCGCGGTACTCCCGCGCCGCGTCGTCCACGCCCGCGTTTCGTCTTCGCCTGTCGTGAAAAACGAAATCAAGTCCAACAGCGCGTACGCTTCTACAATAAGATTGCCCATTCCTGTGCCGAATACCGGATCAACCACCACAAACCGCCCCGGAATCTTTCCTTTTATTTTCTCCGTTACATTCTCGCTCGCTTCGGACGAGTTCAATACATACAAAACTGGTTTTTTCAACCCTGCTTTTTCCAACTCCAAGTTAATAATTTCAATATCAAACATCGGGTCCACTTTTTCGTGTACATGAATAATGTCTTTGTCTTGGAAAACGCGCACCACTTCCGCAATCGCATCCACCTCGCGGATGTGCGAGAGGAATTTGTTGCCGAGCCCCTCGCCTTCGCTCGCCCCTTTCACCAACCCCGCAATGTCTACAAACTCCACGATCGCTGGTATCGTCTTTTTTGAATGGCTTAATGCGGTGAGTTTTTCTAGCCGTACATCCGGTACTGGCACGATGCCGACAGAGGGGTTTATTGTGCAGAACGGATAATTTTCCGCCGGCACGCTCTGCTTCGTGAGCGCGTTAAACAGCGTACTTTTTCCGACATTTGGCAAACCAACTATTCCAATTTTCATGTTTTTCTTCGGCACCAGATGTTGATAGGCGGCCCGCCCGAACGACTGTTCAGTCGGGCGGGCAAACATCTGGTGCCGTCAGAGGATATTAGCATAAAAAAGAAACCCAGCGCCTAGACGCGAAATAAAATCAAGGCACCAAATGCGATTACATACCACAAAAACTGTCCAATAATAGCGAACTTCACAGCGCGCGTGGTTCTTTTACTGTTCGCAAACGCGAATACAACACTCCGAATATCATCACTTGCGAACATAACTATATTCATGCCCATCCGTATCTCATTCTTTTCTACCACGGCAACTACACCCTGCAACTCTTCGATGATGCGCGCCCTGTCTTGCGGAAACACTTCGGCGCGGACAGTAGTGATATTTAACTGGCGAGCAATCGCTTCCGCTGTTTTCTTGTTGTCTCCAGTAAGGAGCACGACTTCTTTACCGAGTGTTGCAAGCGCCGCGACTGCCTCTTTCGCAAACGGCCGGAACGCATCGCTGAATGCAATAAGAGCTGTAAGCTTTTTCTCAACAAACATAAACACAACGGTCTTTCCTTCGTTTTGAAATTTTCCGAAACCGATGTCTTGCTGTCCGCGTAGGCCTCCTTCGGCAAGCCCCTCCAGAAAAGACAAATTGCCTATTTCAATATGTTTGCCGTTCACTACCCCCGACACCCCCATTCCCGCCACTTCTTTATATTCAAACGGCGTAGCGAGCCCGCGCGCGAGTGTTTTCCCTTTTTCAACAATCGCGCGGGCGAGCGGGTGCGCGCTTTTACTTTCAAGCGATGCGGCGAGATGCAGCGCTTCAATCAGAGGAAGCGTATCATCAAACACCACAAAATCGGTAATCTCCGGGAGACCTACTGTAAGAGTTCCCGATTTATTGAACACGATTACATTCGCTCTGTCTAAATCTTCCAGAGATGCCTTGTCCTTAAATATAATTCCGGCGCGCCGCGCGCGTTCTATACCCGCCGCCAAAAAATATGGCGCGGCGTATTTAAGTATAAACGGATAGGTAACAATCAGTACGGTAATACTGCGCCAAAACGCATCAAAAAACGAAGCCGCAATCACATACCAATAGAAAAAAATGAACGCAGCCGCTATGATGCCGATTGGTATCGCATACGAACTTATTTTCTTTCCCCACTGTTCAATTCGCGCCATCCTTTATATATACCATATGCTATACTATTTGGTATGACCACGCGGCGCGAATGGGAAGGAGTGCTTTGGGTTGATGCGGAAAATCCGACCGCAAGCGAAATCCGCGCACTTATTGACGAATTTAATTTTCCTCTTGCAGTCGGCGAAGAGCTGACGCGGCCAACCTGGCGGCCGCGGGCGGACCGGCACGGAGAAGCGGTGCACCTAACGCTCCACTTCCCCATTCCGCGCCGCAAAAAAGAAAAAACCGAAGACACTGAAGACGAAATTGATTTTATCGTATCCAAACAGTTCTTCATCACCGTACACTATCGGCACAACGATGCGCTATACCAACTTTTAAAACACGCGGATGCGGCGGCGCTTGTTAAGTCACCTGTAACAGCGAGCGCAAACGGCGCGGCGCTTTTCACGAAGACGGTAAAAAAACTTTACGAGTACCTCTTTGCCGACATCGCAGACAATTCGCGGCGGCTTACCGACATTGAACGCGACATCTTCCGCGGCAAGGAGCGCGAGATGGTTGTGCCGCTTTCTGGAGTGGGGCGCGAACTTTTGGACATCAAGCGCGCCATAAGCTTTCACAAAGACCTTCTGGAATCGTTTAGCCGCGCCGCGCTTTCCGCATTTGGAACTGAAAGTGCTGTGGCAACGCGGCACCTCGGAAGCGAGGTAACACGGCTTGAGTTTGCGGTAGAGCGAAATCTTGACCTCCTCTCGGAACTGCGCGAAAGCAACAACTCGCTTTTGAATGCCCGCGAAACCGCCACTATGCGCGTAATTGCCGTCATTGCTTTTCTAACACTCCCCGCTTCCATCATCACCAATTTTTTCCAAATGGGCACTGCGAACACGCCGCTAGTCGGCGGACCTAACGACTGGTTTATAATCACCGGTATGACGGTTGGACTTACGGTATTTTTGCTCCTCTTTGCAAAAGCAAAAAAATGGCTCTAACGCTCTACAATACACTGACGAAAAAGAAAGAGGCGTTTAAGCCGATACGAGCAGGCGAAGCGCGTTTGTACCACTGCGGGCCGACCGTCTACAACTACGCACACATCGGGAATCTCCGCGCGTATGTGTTTGCTGACATTCTTCGTCGCACACTGGAATATAGCGATTATGAAGTGAAGCAGGTTATGAATATTACGGATGTAGGGCATCTTTCAAGCGACGCAGACGACGGTGAAGATAAAATGGTAAAAGCGTTGAAGCGTGAAGGAAAGCCGTTTACCCTTGAAGCAATGAGCGAACTCGGAGCGTTTTACGCGAATGCTTTTGTTGAAGATTTAAAGATGCTTAACATAAAACTTCCTCACGAAATGCCGCGTGCGAGCCAGCACATAAAAGAAGATATTGAGATTATTGAAATACTTCTGAAAAAAGACACGGCGTATAAAACAGCAGACGGAATTTATTTTGACACCAATACATTTCCTGAATACGGAACACGCGGAGGTTTCAAGCTCGGTGAGTTGAAGGAAGGCGCGCGTGTGGAAGTAAATGCGGAAAAGAAAAATCCGCGCGATTTTGCGCTTTGGAAATCGGTTGCT
>JAUYPY010000041.1 GCA_030697445.1 bacterium
TTGATAGGCGGCAAACATCGGGGGTCTCGGGGGAGTCCGTGGCCGTTCGCCTCCTCGCCGTCTCGACATAGGTACTTCCTCGCTCCGTTGTTATATGGAACCCTTCGCCCGAACCATTCCATAGACAAAAGAAAAACCCGCGACCATATTTCAGATCGCGGGGAAAGTAGGGAGGCGAGCACAACATGCTCGCCTCAATCCTCTTCTACCACGACTAGTTCGCGGTAGCGTTTCGTACAAGGTTTCCTTATACGATCCACTTAGATTCTATCACATCAAATATTGTGCTACAAGGAAGAAAAACTATTCGGAAACATCTTAGATTAATCGGTCAAGTTTTGGCCTACAAATCCTTCTCGTTCCATTGTTCGTTATGTACTTATTTAGAGCCGTCTTTTGGCGATTGAATACAAACCGCTTGACATTTATAGTAGTAGGTGCTACACTGTTGACAGAAAACGCTGACGGGCAAAAAGGCATTATCGGAGTCGTATCTGCCAATGTTTGTTCCGCCAGTTGCTCCTTTTAAGAGCTACAGGTTTGTTGCTGTCCTTGTTCCAATCAGCAATCTGGGAATGCGCAGAGTGCATTCTGTTTGGAGGAGAAAATGATTTTCTTCAACGGACAGTGGTATACCCGCAGGGAATATCTAGAAATTATTCTAGGTATCACCGGCGAGTAACCGCCAAGGGTTTCGCGGGAGATGTGCCATAAGAGACATCCCGTACCCCAACACTTGTCCGACAAGTGTTGGGGTTTTCATTTACGCCAGCGCCTTCGCCTTCTCCGCCACCATACTCACCGTATTGTTGCGGTTGGAGATGCGGCCTTTGAGAGCAACGAGCGCGTCGGGGGAGAAGAGTGCTTTGTGTTCGTTCCAAGTGCGCGGAAAGACGACTACCTCGATTGAGCCGGAAAAATCGGCGAGTTTAAGGAAAGCCATAATCTCGTTCTTTTTTGTAAGAATTGTCTTTACTTCTTGCAAAATACCTGCGACCACAACGACCATACCTTCTTTGTATTCTTCTTTTGCGCGCTGTATGTTCACTTCGCGCTTTTCAAGCACAGCGCGAAACTTATCAAGCGGATGTCCCGACACATACAGCCCGAGCAATTCTTTTTCCCACCCAAGTTTTTCTTCCTGTGTTGCAGGTGAGGCATCTACAAGCCGTACGCCTGCGCTCGCGGGCAATGCCTCAAAAAGCGATGCGCCGGAATGCACACCGCTTTCTTTGCCGTACTGGAGCAAGAGCTCAATGTTTGCAATCATCTGCCCTCGTTCGCCAAACTCATCAGAAGCACCGCTCTTTATGAGCGCTTCCAATGCTTTTTTATTTAGATTTCGGTCTTTGACGCGCTCCAAAAAGTCAGAAAGATTTTTAAACGGCCCGCGCGCTGTGCGCTCCGCAATAATTGATTGCGCAACCCCCTCGCCGAAGTTTTTGATTGTGGTAAGCCCAAAGCGAATGCGATCTTTTTCTCCTACTTTTTTCACCACTGTAAACCCGCTAAAGCTTTCATTAAGCGACGGTGGAAGAACTGGAATATCCATCCGCTTACATTCCCCGACCGTCTCACCGATTTTCTCCACATCTCCAGAGTCGGCAGTGAGCACCGCCGACATATAGATAGCGGGGAAGTTCGCTTTCATATACGCGGTCTGGTAGGCAACCTTGCCGTAGCTTGCCGCGTGCGCTTTGTTAAATCCGTACGCGGCGAAGGGCTCAATCAACTTCCATAGTTGTTCCGCTTTTTCTTTCGTCGCGCCGTTTTTAACGAATCCGTCAATCAGCTTTACGCGCTGCGCTTCCATTTCCGCCGGAATCTTTTTACCCATCGCTTTGCGGAGCTTGTCCGCTTCAAGCCACGAATAGCCGCCGAGGTGTATCGCCGTTAAGAGCACATCGTCTTGATATGTAATCACGCCGTACGAATCGGCAAGAATGTCCTTGAGCCGCGGGTCAAGATAGGCGATAAGACGCGGGTTATGCTTTCGTTCAATATATTGCGGAATCGTTTCCATCGGGCCCGGGCGGTATAGCGCAACCATTGCATTAATGTCGTGAATCCGCGTCGGCTTGAGCTCTTTCAAATAGCGCGTCATACCGGCTCCGTTCAATTGGAACAATCCGCCCGTCTCGCCGCGCGCGAGCATCTCAAATGTTTTTTTGTCATCAAGCGGAATATTTTCTATATCAATCGTTACTCCTTCCAGTTCTTTCGCGCGCGCCACCGCATCTGCGAGAATTGAGAGATTTTTTATGCCGAGAAAGTCAAACTTTAGAAGTCCTGCTTCTTCCACCGCGTACATATCGTACTGGGTAATGAGCTTGCCGCCCTTTGGGTCAAGTTGTAGCGGCGAGTAATCGGTAAGCGGAGTGGGGGAAATAACCACGCCTGCGGCGTGTACGGAGATGTGCCGCGCACACCCTTCAATCTTTTGCGCCATATCAATAATCTGCTTCGTGTCCTCGTCATCTTTGTAAACTTTGGCGAGCTCTGGAACGAGTTCCAGAGCACGGTCAATAGACATCGGAAAGCCCTGCGAGCCGAACGGAATAAGCTTAGAGATACGGTCACCTAACGCGTAATCAAAACCCATCGCGCGCGCCACATCCCGCACGCTACCGCGCGCCATCATCGTGCCGAAAGTTCCAATCTGCGCGACTTTGTCGGCGCCGTATTTTTGTTTCGCGTATTCAATCATCTCGTCGCGCCGATTGTCCGCAAAGTCCATATCAATATCGGGCGCGGACGGCCGTTCGGGGTTCAGAAACCGCTCAAACGGAATCTTGTATTCAATCGGATTTACATTGGTAATTCCCGCAAGATAGGTGGAGAGTGAGCCCGCGACCGAACCGCGGATGGTAGTTAAAATACCGCGTTCGTGTGCAAAGCGTAGCAAATCCGCGACGACGAGAAAATATGGCGCGTACCCCTTTTTCGCGATGATGCCGAGTTCGTACGAAACGCGCTTTTCTGTATCGAGTGTTTTCGGAATGTTTCGGCGCGCGTACCCCGATTCTACTATTTCGCGTAGCGCTTCGTCCGGAGAAACACCGCCCGTATCAATCGTGGGGAATACCCACGCGCCAAGTGTGAGTTCTACATTGCACCGCTCTGCGACGCGAGCGGTTTCCGCGAGCGCATTTGGAATATGTGCAAAGCGACGCGCTGCTTCTTCCGCGGACACAAACGAATAATCCTGATTACCTTCTACTTCGCGCTCGCGCGGGTCGCCTCCGGCGGACACGAGGAGCATCGTGTCGCGCGCGGGCTTGTCTTCCGGCTCAAGATAAAACACGGGCTCAACGGCAACAAGCGGAATGGCGAGTTCTAAAGATAACGCTTGAATCTCCGGCACAAGTACCGCTGCGTCTGCGGTTGTTTTTTCGCTTCCGACACCAAGCCGTAAGCGTTCGGTACCGAATATGCCAAGGAGGCGCGCTAAAAACGCTTTTGCCCGCTCGGTGTCTTTCACTCGGAGCGCCTGCGCAAGTTCTGACGCGCCGAATGGAACGATGGCGATGAGTCCGCCATTGTGCTGTTCCAACAGTTCTAAATCCACGCGCGGTTTGTAATAAAATCCTTCTAGGTGCGAGTCGGTAGAAATTTTGATGAGGTTCTTATATCCGAGTTCGCTCTCGGCGAGTAGGATAAGCCGCGTTCGCCGATTGTCTATGCCGCCGACTTTGTCATGCCGGTCCCTAGCGGCAAGGTAGCAGTCAATGCCGAGGATGGGTTTGATACCTTCTTTCTTACATTCTTTATAAAACTCAATCGCCCCGTACAGGTTGCCGTTGTCAGTAAGCGCAAGTGCCTCCATTCCCGCTTTTTTCGCCTTCGCCACAAGGTCAGGAATTTTCGGGAGCGCAGAGAGTAGAGAATAGTGCGAGTGGGTATTGAGGTGGATGAATGGGTTGGGCATAGTGATATTATACACTGGGCAGATTTCGCAGAAAGCAAAATGGACAAAAGAAAGGTTTTATGATAGAGTGAATTCTGTTCCTTGTAATGTCCCGCCCCGCAGAGTTTAGTCTTCTGCGGTACGGTAGTCCCCCGTCCGGAGCAAAAAAGTTGAAAAACTTTTTTGCTCGATTCCCCTGCTGCGTAGTGCAGAGCAAGCCGCGGTGGTGCTAGGTTCTGTCCGGAGCCGTCTCGATGTAAATCGAGGCGGCTTTTTTGTGATAAAATATACGCATGCTAAAACGATTTTTGGAATGGATTGGTCTTAAGGAAAAATTGCATGACGCGGAGCACACGCCGCCTCTTTTTAAAGAGGGAGAAATCTGGTGGTGCTATGTCGGTGAAAATGTCGGGGCGGAGGTAAACGGCAAAGGTATGCAGTTTACGAGACCTGTTTTAGTATTCAGAAAGTACGATAAGTTTTCTTTTCTCGCTATTCCTTTGACTACAAAAAATAAGATTGGTTCGTGGTACTGCTCTTTTTCTCATAACGGAAAGTTTCAAAACGCGCAACTATCTCAAGGTAGGGTAGTCAGTTATAAACGGTTAAAAGAACTCGTAGGGAAGATAGGCAGTGTTGATTATAAGAAAATCAAACAAGCTTTTACTGAACTACATTCTTAAAAAATAGACCCCCGCCTTTTGAGCGGGGTCGTGGCGAATGCCAAATATGCCTTGATTATACGCGACTGTACTTTCTACGCAAGATTGACATGGTGTGTGTCTTGTGCTTGAATAGAGTTGGGTTCTTTTCAGCGCGGTGTAGTAGTGCGGCGTGTAGTATACCATGGTAAAGTTGTGTCTTGAGCGAAAAAGTTGAGAAACTTTTTCGCTAACTATCAGGTTGCGCGTGGTCCGCTTCAGTTGGGTGAGGTCATCTTCAGTTAACTGTTGTAGTGTAGCGTACACCTCGGAGCCGTCCCGATTTATCGGGGCGGCTTTTTTTGTTGGGCTTGACACAAAATAGATACTATGCTAACTTTGTTTACAGATGGCAACTTGGGTTGCTGTTAAGCCCTTAAACGGCTTGCTCATTGTCAGTTCAACCAAAGAGGCAGAAATGCCTATGCAGAAAGGTCAGAAATGAAAGCGACAGTATTAACGACCGTGGTCTCCGCGGAGATCTTGAGATTCCATCTTAAGAATCTATCTCCCGGAATGCTCCAGAACCCAGGCAACGACCCGGACTTTTTGGACATTGTCCTGCGGCAAAAACAACCTAGCCAGAAGCGCACCGACTGGACCGTCCAACAAGAAGCCGGCACCAAATTGTACCGTTCTGAAAAGAAATCGGAAGAAACCATCACTAAGATGGGCTTCCCGACGCAGAATATTATCGCGTGCCTCGTCGGCGCAGGTCGGTATGTGAAATCTGGCAAGAACCAGATCTCAACGGCGAAGTCCACGACTCTTTTTGAATTCTTGGACTTTCCAGATGACTTCTGCGTGTTCAAAGACATTGACAAGGACGGGAACATTCCCTGGCATGGTTTCCTTGCGAAAGGCAACTTGGACTCCGGCGGAAAGAAAGTTGCTGTGGCGATTACGCGCCCGCGCATTCCGCACTGGGAGACATCGTTCACCGTTCGGTTGGATACGAAACGCGGGGTGAGCCGCGACACGGTGGTCGCGCTCGTTGAAACCGCCGGCAGAAAAATCGGTCTCTGCGATTGGAATCCTATTCATCGCGGACGGTTCGGTAGGTTCATCATCAGCAAGATGGAGATTCTGCCGATTAAGGACGCGAAAGTGGAGATTCCTGTGATGGAATACGAAGCCGCCGACGCGCCGGTGGAACTCCGCGAGTTGGCGGGTATCGCTGCATAGCAAAGCAGAGTTCCGCATTGCCAAGTTAAATGCAGTTACCTACAGTACAGAGCGGCTCTTGATTCGTCTTGAGCCGCTAATCATACAGCGCATAGTACAGTCCGCTCAAGTTCGGTTGTGCTGTGTTGTGTTCGGAGCCGTCTGAATTCATTCAGGCGGTTTTTTTGTGATAAAATATAGCAATGAATAACTATGCTTTTATTGACGCGCAAAATGTCCATTTGGGAATCAAATCTCTTGGTTGGAAGATTGATTGGAAAAGATTTCGTGTGTATCTCAAAGAGAAATATAGCGTTGCCAATGCCTATATGTTTTTGGGATTTGTGCCCGATAACCAGAAAATGTATGAGTATTTGCAGGTGTGTGGGTTTATTTTAATTTTTAAACCTCTTGTTTTCAACGAAAACGGTACCGTTAAGGGTAATTGTGACGCCGATCTCGTTTTGCATACCGTTCTTAAAATAGATGAATACGATAAAGCGGTTATCGCTACCAGTGACGGAGATTTTTATTCTCTGGTAAAGCATTTATATGCAACGAACAAGCTTTTGATGGTTTTGAGTCCCTATGTTAAGACCTGCTCGCAACTTTTACGCAAAGAAGCAAAGGAGAAGATATACTCTATGGACAATCTCAAAGCAAAAATAGGCCTCAAATGAAAACGCACCGCGTAGACACGAGGACTACGAGATGCGTTTTCTTATGGATTGGAAAAGTATAGTATATTGAGAAAACCAATGCAAGATTGACAGGATAGGTGTCTTGTGCTTGAATACAACTCGGAGCAAAAAAGTTTCCCAACTTTTTCGCTTGTTTATCCAGTTAGGTTGAGTAACCCATACTTAAGTTGCGTACCGTGTCGCGAAGTTAGGAGCGGCTCTTGATTCGTCTTGAGCCGCTTTTTCTTGACTTAAATTACCTCTTGTGCTTATATATCAAGCGGGTAATGTGCCGTCGGAGTACGGCTAAACGCAGTTGTTTGACAATCAGAAAGGTAAAATATGCAACATCATTGGCTCAACTGGGACGAGCTAAAGTCCCAATTCCCGAAAGGCGAAATATACAAAGACGGCATGCGTGCGGAACAGGAAGCCGCATTCCGATTCATTGCAAAACACGGCTCGTCTGTGCATGAGCTCTGGACCGGAGTTGGCAAGACCGAAATAGCGGCTACGCTTGCAAAAACGGCGGCAAAGCATTTCCAAAAATGCGTGGTAACGGTTCCGACCAAAACCATTGCCGACCAGTATCGTGAACGGTTTCCCGATGTCTTTACACTCGCGTTTGGACGTAACGACTTCCCGTGCTTTCTCTATGAACGGGACAAAACGAACCTGACGCGCGATTCCAAAACCAAGTTCAAAGCGGATGAGATTCCATATACCGTCTGCAAATCCTGCCCGCATTATGTTGACCAGGAAACAGGAAAGGTGGCGGAAGAGGGCGCGCTCGCGTGCCCTTATTATCTGCAAAGCCATCAGGCGAAGGTGTCGCGCAAACCGGTCTTAACGACCTTTGCGTTCTACCTCTTCAAGCGGTTGTTCTCAAAGGACTTTCCGGAGCCGGATCTTCTCGTCATTGACGAGGGGCATCGGGTGCCGGAACTCGTGCGGTCGGCGCTGTCGTACGACATTACCGACTGGCACTTGGAACAAGCGATTTCCATTTTGGAAAAAGTGGAAGAGCACGAAACCGCCGCGGCGCTTGAGCATTTTCGCAAGAGAATGATTGAGATTGTCCGCAAGAAACACCGCGTGCTTTTGGACGCGGAGGAAATAGGGGCGCTCATCAAGATACTTGAAACGATTGATGCGCACGCGCTCGCGCGCTCGGTGGCGAAAGCGATTAAAAGCGACGCGGTTGAGGCGGAAGATAATCTGGAGATTTTCAAGAAAGTGGAAGGGGTGGCGCTTAACTTGCGCCGCTACATCCGCTCGCTTGAGTTCTCGCTTCCGCTTGCAAACCGCGGCGCGCTCGCGTACACCTACGCGTATCACGAAACGGAAAAGACGAAGCATCAGAAAACGACCGACAAACTCGTGGTTTGTTCACATTATGTCG
Organism: bacterium; assembly: GCA_030697445.1. Lineage (GTDB taxonomy): Bacteria > Patescibacteriota > Minisyncoccia > Phycocordibacterales > UBA10002 > UBA10002. Next base: position 7,855 of record JAUYPY010000041.1, read on the forward strand.
CGGCACTGGTGGAAAAGTGCCTGCTTGGAAAAACAACGATTGCGCTTTCCGCCACCATAGGCGACAGTGCGATATTCGGACAGGAATCGGGAATTAACTTTCCCTTCCTCTCGCTTCCACCGTCGTTTCCGCCGGAAAACACGGCGGTGTATATGCCTACCGATACGC
>JAUYPY010000045.1 GCA_030697445.1 bacterium
AAAGATTGCTCCGCGCAAGGCAAGAATTCTTATATTCGGCGTTGCGTTTAAGGGTTCTCCCAAGACCTCAGATATGCGCGGCTCGCCTTCGCTCCAAATCGTAGATGCGCTTCGAAAAAGCGGCGTGAAAAATATTTCAGCATTTGATACCGCCGTGCCCACAGAATATATTAAGCGCGCGGGGATTTCGCCAGCGCGCGCATTACAAAGCGCAGTGCGCGCCGCGGATGTTATTCTTTGTATGAACAACAACCCGGATTTTTCCGCAATTAATATCAAAAAATATTCGCGCGGCAGGAAAAAGCCACTGTATATCTTTGACGGATGGTCGGTATGGGCGGAGAAGGAGCTGCACATTCTTCCGTCTGTTGTTTATCGTAATTTGTAATATGGCGCAGAAAAGATTTCTTATTACCAACTTCGCATACGGCATCGGGCCGTACTTGCGCACAACCGAACTTGCGCTCGCGCTTAATCGCGCTCGCGAAAAAGCAAGAAAAGAAACATTCAACATCATCGTACCGTGGGTGTACGGAGAAAAACAAAAGCGGATTATGCGGGAGGACTTTTCCGCGTATGCCGATTCCATTTTTCTTGACGAAAAACTGGGCAGCATCCTCAAGACCGTTTTTTACGAGAAAGAAACGATTGAAGAAGCACTCATTCGTTGGAACCAAACCGAGGAAGAGGCGTCAAGGGCGGCGCACGGGCATTTGTCGGCGCCGTTTCAAGTTGAACTGTTGAATGGCGGAGAAATAATTACTATTGCGCCGCGAGATATTGTGTTAGAACTTGCCCGCGCGCCGCGGCTTCGCTATGGCGTGGCTCCATCGTACTCCGTCTCGTTCGGTTTGCAGTCGGAAATACTTGTCGAAGCGACGAAAGAATCCCTGGTAAAGACGAAAAAAGAAACGCTTCTTCTTGCGGCGGAAACGGCGCAGAAGATTGAGAAGGCGCAAAAGGCACACTTCATTGCGTATCCGGCGACTATGGATTATCTTGAAAACCGAAAATCGGTTTATGAGAATGAAATCAGCGTTCCGCCGGTAACCGATTTGCCAAAGCCGTACGAAGGCACCGCGGTAACAGAAGGTCTGTATGTAACAGTTACCGGAATTGGCGGACTTGAACGGCTTTTTGAGGATGCGGGAAAACTGGGGTTAAAATTGTACAGCAACAATGCGGAAGTAATTAAAGGAAGTGAGAAAGTTCTTCCAAGTGTTTTATCGTCCGGAAAAATATCACTTCACTTCGCGCGGAGCGGCTGGGGTTCAGCGTGGCTCTCGCTCTTCACCAAAGTTCCAATTATTCTTCCAGAGTACGACGGCGACGATGATCCGGAAATCCTCTTCAACAACAAAGCCATTGAACGGCTTGGGTTTGGAATGGTGTATCGTGGCGAATCGCTTGCAGAGATTCTCTCAAGAGTGCCTGCGATGAAAACCGCGGCGCAAAAAACAAAAGCCGAGATTATGAAAAAGTTCGGCACATTAGACGGCAATGCGTATGCCGCAAAAATGATTGCAGCGCTTCTGTAATCTTTTCACACGCCCTTCGTTATATAATAGCGAAGGGCGTTTTTTTATTTCTTATTATTACCTATGGCTAAGATTATCGCTGAAATTTGTCAGAATCATAAAGGCGGCCGCGCACTGCTCGCGCGGATGATTGCCGCGGCCGCAGAAAACGGCGCGGACTATGTGAAAATGCAGAGTATTTTTTCCGAAGACCTCACGAATCGTCCGCAGTTTGAAGAAGGTGAGATCGCGCCAGACGGCGCGGTGCGTGCTATCAAACGCCCGTACGCGCCCGAGTATGCGCGACTAAAAGAACTTGACCTATCGCTCGATGACCACCAATTTTTTATTAAAGAATGCAAGCGGAACAGTGTAGTGCCGTTTACCACGATTTTCGCACGCGGGCGCATTCCGGAGATTGCCGCGCTCCCGTGGCCGGAGAGAATAGTGAAAGTTGCGAGCTACGATTGTCCGAACATCCCTTTTCTGCGCGAGCTTTGCGAGCACTTTGACCATCTCATTATTTCAACAGGAGCAAGTTATGATGAAGAAATAGAGCGGGCGGCGGCGTTTGTGAAGGGGATGGGGAAAAAACTCACGATGCTTCATTGCGTCACGAGTTACCCAAACACGCTTCAGATGGCAAATTTGAAACGGCTTGAATGGATTCGCAATCACGCTGGCGAAGTGGGTTGGTCCGACCACACGCTCGTCGCGCGCGACCGCCTCATTGCAGCCAAAGCCGCGCTCGCTCTCGGCGCGGACTTTGTGGAGCGGCATTTCACCGTGCTTACTGTTGGAGAAACAAAAGACGGTCCGGTGTCCATAACGCCGGAGCTTCTCCGCGAGCTTTCTGATTTCCGTAACTTGACGCGCACCGAGCAGGAACAAACGCTTGATGTAGAGTATCCGCGCTGGCGTGAAGAAGTGTTGGGGGACGAGAAACGCGAACTGACGCATACGGAAAAACTCAACCGCGATTATTACCGCGGGCGGTTTGCGAGCCGCCGTGCGGACGGTTCGTATTTTTACAATTGGGAAGAAAAATAACTATGGACAAACAAGCCGGTATTATCGCTCTCATTCCCGCGCGCGGCGGCTCAAAGCGTATTCCACGTAAAAACATAGTGGATGTCGGCGGCAAGCCCTTTATCGCGTGGACGATAGAAGCGGCGAAAAAGTCGCGTTTTATCTCACGCATTATCGTATCAACTGACGACTTGGAGATTGCAGAAGTTGCAAAGAAATACGGCGCTGAAGTACCGTTTATGCGTCCGAAAGAAATTTCCGAAGACATTACTCCGGATTTGCCGGTGTTTGAACACCTGCTCAAGTGGTGCAAAGAAAAAGAAGGCACTGTGCTGGACATTGTTGCGCACTTGCGCGTGAACACTGGGCTTTTCCGAACTTCGGAAGATATTGACAAAGGAATTGAGCTTCTGCTCGCGCATCCGGAATACGACTCGGTGCGCGCACTTATTCCCGCGCCGCTACACCCGCTCAAGACCTATCGCTTGGATGGAGAAACTCTCGCGCCATTTATGCCGCACGATGTTGCGGAAAAACTTTCTGGTGTCCGCGAGCCCTTTAACGAACCGGTGCAAAAACTACCAAAAGCATACGCTGCCGCCGGCTATTTTTCCGCCATCCGTTCGCGCACTATTTTAGACGGTAATTCTATGACTGGGAAAAAAATGCTCGGCTATACGGTACCCGCCGCGCATGCTCTTGATATTGACGAACCGGAAGAGCTCGCGTATGCGCGATTTCTCCTTGCAGCGCGCACGCGTAACATTTGACTTTTTGTCCCAGTTGCAGTATAAGTAATACTTCTTTATGCATTCGATGGACACTTCCAAGTTTAATTTTGACGGGCTTTTTACCCTTGAGATGGCGAACAACCATCAGGGGTCTTTGGAGCACGGCAAGCGCATTATTCGCGAATCAGGAGCGGCGGCAAAAGAGTTCGGCATCCGCGCCGCAATG
>JAUYPY010000005.1 GCA_030697445.1 bacterium
CGATGTGAACGGAACGCTCTTCCACTGAGCTAAAGGCGCAGACGCCATTCACACATTACCAGATTTTTAGGAAGTGAAAAGCCGCGCGATGTCGTGGTAAGTAACGAACACCAAAAAAAGAAGGAGTAGAATAAAACCGACCGCATTGGCTGTTTGCGCAATTTTCGCTGGAATTGCTTTTCGACGCACTGCTTCAATCGCGACAAAAAGCAGACGGCCGCCGTCAAGCGCCGGAAATGGTATCAGATTGATAAGCGCAAGGTTTATGGAAATAAGCGCGGCGAGAGAGAGGAGCGGCGCGGCGCCAAGCGCGCGCGCCTGCCCCACGAGTCCTGCAATACCGACCGGCCCAGCCAAGTTTTTTATATCAGCGTTTCCGGTAAACGCATCGGCTATAAACGAAGCAAGCGCGCGCGCTACTTCTACAGAAAGAAGAGCGGTCGCCTTCGCGCCGAAAAAAAGCGCGCGATGAATCGGTAGCCGCACCACACCCATCATATCCATCGCGATGCCGATTGCCTGTTTACCTAAAACAATTCCTTCAGTTGGAGTTAGGGTAACCTGAGAGAGTTTTCCACCCCGCGTGTAGACAATGGTCATGGGCTTTGCATTTTCCGATATAAAAGCACTTACTTTTTCAGGAGTAAGATTTTCTCCAATCATTGCTTGCGCCGTTCCTACGGTTACAAGAATATCGCCGGCGCGCAGGCCAGCACTTGCGGCGGGAGAATCGGGCAACACTTCAACTATCGTTAGAGCGGTGTTTGCAACAGGAACGCCCCACTGATCGCCTTCCGGCGCCGGAAGCCCCACCATAAATCCCGCGGAAATCAGAAGCCATGCGAGCAGAAAATTCCCGACAATGCCGGCAACCAAAACAAGCGCTTGCACAGAACGGGGTTTATGCGAGAAATTGCGGTGCGTTTCATCATTTTTTATTTCTTCCGTCGGGTCCTCGCCAAAAATCTTAACAAACCCGCCGAATGGAATGAGATTGAGCGAATAGCGCGTTTCGCCGCGCACGAAAGAAAGCAGGCGCGGAGGAAACCCAAACCCGAACTCATCAACGCGAATCTTAAAAAACTTTGCAACAAGAAAATGCCCCGCTTCATGAACGAGTACCAACACCGCCAAAATCAACAAAAACAAAAAAATAGTCATTATGAATTGATTTCTTTTTCTTTACGCACAATCGCCTCTTCAAGCTTTTTGCCTTCCGCATCCGCCATTTTCTCCAATTCTTTCTTCAAACGAAACACATCATCCTCACCCATTCCGCCGGATTTTTCTTTTGCGGAAATGTCGCGAATCGCTTCGTCGCGCGCGTGCCGGAGCGACACGCGCGCTTCCTCAAGTTTGCCTTTCGCGGCCTTGAGAAGCGCCGCTCGCCGCTCGGATGAAAGCTCCGGAAACACCACGCGGACACCGCCATCGCCTCCGACCGCAGAAAGACCAAGGTCTGCCGTTGCGATTGCTTTCTCAATCGCTTTGCCCTGCTCCGCGTCGTATGGAGCAACGCGCAGCGTGCGCGCGTCTTCCACGGTAATCGCCGCAATTTGCTTGAGCGGCATTTTGGAACCCCACGCTTCCACAAACACCGTGTCTAAAATTACAGGACTCGCACGCCCAGCGCGCAAGCTTCCGAGTTCTTTCGCAAGCCACTCGTCAACCTGTTTCGCTTTGTTTTTGAAAAGTGAAAAGTCGTAAGACATAATCCAATCATAGCACAACTGCTAAATGCTCCAAAATAATTTTAAACGACGCGCTTCGGTCGTGCGCGTACTGCTCTGCGCGCATTAAGTTTTCCAGTGCTACCGCATTGACGCGCGGAAACGCCCCGTTTCCGCGCGCTTTAGAAAGAAGCGCCGACACAAACGCGGCGGCTTCTCCGCGCGTCATTTTTTCGTCTTTGAGCGCTTTTGCGATTTTTTCCGCGCGCGCAAGCCGCTTTTCCACCGATGATGCAAGAAAATCTCTAGCGTCTTTTACATCCTCCGTTCCGGAAATCTTCTCTCCGAAGACCACCTCCACGCGCGAGCGGAGCGTAGGGATAAGAAAATCCGCACTTTTTACCAACAGGAAAAAATGCGTATCTGGTGGCGGTTCTTCAAAAATCTTCAAAAAAGCATTCTGCGCGTCAGGAGTAATCGTATCGGCGCCGAGTATGAAAAACTTTTTGCCGCCGTCCACTGGTTTGTTTGCCGCCCATCGACGCATCTCGTGCGCATCGTCAATCCCAAACGACGGCACCGATAATGCAATACAATCCGGACTCTCGCGCGCGATGCAGCGCGTAGCGCGCAGTTTTTCCGTAAACTCTTGCACCGTCAACGGACCACCGCCCTCTATACAGTAGGCGTGGTGATTTAACGCTGTAATTTCTTCTGGCAACATAAAAAATTACCGTTTCGCAATAATGCTTTTTTTGTACGCGTCCAGATGGTTGAGCGCGATGCCCGTGCCTTTGGCGACGCAAAAGAGTGGGTCTTTCGCAAGTGTTGCTTTCACCCCAGTGCGACGGAATACTAATTCCGGAAAATTGCGCAAGATGGATGATCCGCCGGTCATAATGATGCCGCGGTCAATAATGTCTGCCGACAATTCCGGCGGCGTTTCTTGAAGCACATCCCGCATCGCTTTCACGATTTCGCGAAGCTCTTTCCCAATCGCCTTTACGGTATCATTCGTGCGCACATCGGTTGTGCGCGGAAGGCCTGTCACGAAATCGCGTCCGCGGACAGACATAATAAGTTCTTCCGCTTCTGCGACCGGAATCGCAGAACCGATTGTAATTTTAATTTCCTCCGCCATCTGCTCACCCACCACCAAGTTAAAGGTTTTTTTAATATAATCGGCGAGCGCCGCGTCCAAACGGTTACCGGCGCATTTCACCGATATAGACGACACGATGCCGCCGAGCGAAATGACCGCGACATCCGTCGTGCCGCCGCCAATGTCTACCACCATATGCCCCGCCGGCTCGTGAATGGGAATACCAGCACCGATTGCGGCAAGCACCGGTTCCTTCACTACAAACGCATTTTTCGCTCCAGCGCGCATTGCCGCCTCTACGACCGCGCGGCGCTCGGTTCCGGTAACGCCCGCCGGAACCGACACCATAACTTCCGGCTTCCAAATATTCCACCGCCCGAGCGCCTTTCCTATAAAATAGCGGAGCATCGCCTCGGTCACGCGGTAGTCCGCAATCACGCCGTCTTTGAGTGGGCGATACGCGATAATTGAGTCGGGTGTTCTCCCAACCATATGTTTTGCCTCAATACCTACCGCAAGAATTTTGTTTTCGTCTTTTGACACGGCAACAACCGACGGCTCGTTCAGCACAATCCCCTTTCCAGGCACAAAAACAAGCGTATTCGCCGTACCTAAATCAATCCCCAGTTTTTTCGTAAAAATTGACACATTAGTTGCTGACGCGCTCTATTGTAACACCAATTTTCTTAAGTCGTTCCTCTATGCGCTCATGCCCACGATCAATCAGTCGCGCGTTGTAAACCACCGACTTTCCACGCGCCACGATCGCGGCAATAAGGTACGCAAGCCCTGCGCGCAAATCAGGCCCGTGGAGTTCTTTGCCGCGAAGAGGTGTTGGACCTTTGACGCTCGCGCGGTGCGCGTCCCAAAGCGCAATATCGGCGCCCATCGCGACAAGGTCTTTGGTATATGCAAGCCGACCGTCAAAAATGGTTTCGTGCACGAGCGCTTCCCCGTTCGATTGCGTCAGAAATACCGTAGCTGGCGCCTGCAGGTCGGTCGGGAATCCTGGGTATTCGTGCGTCTTGATTGAAAAACTTTTATACGCTTTTTCTTTCTTAAGAGACGCACAAACACGGAGCGAACCCTTCCCTACTTCAATATTCACCCCAGCCGTACGCAATGATTCAATTAACATCCGAATGTGCTCCGGCTCGCAATGCGTGATGGAAACATCCTTACCAGCAAGCGCCGCGAGAATCAAAAAGCTTCCCGCTTCAATACGGTCCGGAATAATGCGTATTGTCTTTTTCGGAACGCGCAATGACTTTTCGACGCCAATAATCTCAATCGTAGGGGTTCCTTCTCCTTTTATCTGCGCGCCTCCGGCGCGCAGAAGTTCCGCCAAAAAGACGATCTCCGGCTCAAGCGCCGCATTGCGCAAGATGGTTGTTCCACGCGCGCGGGTCGCCGCAAGAAGTAAGGTCTCGGTGCCGGTCACGGTTGGCTGGCGGAAGAAAATATCCGCTCCATGCAAACCGCCTTTCGGCGCGCGGAGGCGGTATCCAAAATCCCCTTCCTCATTCGCGGCGCCCATTTTCTCAAATCCTTCCAAAAAAAGATCTATTGGCCGCGCGCCAATGACGCACCCGCCGGGGTGCGGGAATTCAACTTCCCCAAAGCGTGCGAGAATAGGGCCCGCGAGAATGACGGACGCGCGCATGCGCTTCGCAAGTTCGCGCGGAAGTGCAACTTCGTTCACCTTTTTGGTCTGTATTATTAAATCGCCGTTACCATTGCGTTTCACCTCGGCGCCAAGTTCTTCCAACATTTCACCCATCACTTCCACATCATCAATCAACGGAACGTTCCCCAGAATGAGCGGCCCATCAAAAAGGAGCGCGGACGCAAGCGCCGGAAGCGCTGCATTCTTTGAGCCGCGCACGGAGAGCTCGCCAGCGAGCGTTCTCTTTCCGCCAAGCCCTTGCACGATAAAAAAATCATCAGCCATAGGAAGCGTATTGTACGGCGAGTGTCGCGGTTTGTAAATCGCGATATACTTTTGATATGGAAATCCCAAAAACATACTTTGAAGAATTAAAGAAAAAGCGAGCGAAGATGCCGCGAGGCGCGAGCGAGCGACAAGAGCTTGTTCAGCAATTTACGGACAAAATAAATGTCGAGCGTATCGGCACGAAGTGGAAACCGGCGACATGGGGGCAAGTGAACGGACTCGTGCGGCACTTGAAAGAAGCCGACCTCTATTGGCTCTTCGGGCAGTGCGAAAAATCTACCAGTTTCAGCAAGAAGTTTTTCGGGATACTGCGCGACAGATAAACATCCGATGTTTGCCGCCCATCAACATCGGAGGTTGAATGTGGTATTATACGCCTATGCTGACACATACTGTCACAATCGTCAAAGACGAGAAGGCACTCCGCGACATAGCGCGTGAAGTGCCACCTTCCGATATACCTACCGAAAAGATGCGCCGCATGATTGCAGGGATGAGCGCTACACTTGCGAAAGAAGACGACGGTGTCGCGCTCGCGGCTCCGCAAATAGGCGAACCGCTCCGACTTTTTATTGTTTCCGGAAAAGTGCTCGCGCGCCTAGCGCATAAGCCAGAAGACGCACAGGACGCAGTGTTTATAAACCCCGTACTCGCGAAAATATCGCGGGAAAAACAGACGGTGGAAGAAGGGTGCTTGTCGCTCCGCTACCTCTACGGGCAGGTGAAGCGCGCCGCAAAGGTTACGCTAAAAGCGTACGACGAAAATGGAAAGAAAGTAACGCGAGGCGCCTCCGGCCTCCTCGCGCAAATCTTCCAACACGAAGTAGACCATTTGAACGGCATACTTTTTACCGACAAAGCAACTGATATTATTGATATACCACCAGAACACTTAAAATGAAATTCATTTTTTTTGGAACCGACGATTTCTCTGTTACCGTGCTTGATGAACTTAAGCGCTCTGGTTTTCTTCCTTCACTGATCGTGACAACTCCAGACAAACCAAAGGGACGCGGTTTGAAAATTCTCCCCTCCACTGCAAAACTCTGGTCAGAGAGAAATAATATCCCTGTCACAGAATTGACACCCGATGTTGGGGGCTTTAAACATCGGGTGTCAGCAGCGGCTGTTGAGATTTTTATTGTTGCGTCATATGGAAAAATTATCCCGAAAGCTATTTTGGACATTCCGGAAAAAGGCGTGTTGAATGTTCACCCATCGCTTTTACCGAAGTACCGTGGCGCATCGCCGATTGAGAGCCAGATTCTGACGGATGAAAAAGAAATCGGCGTGACGATTATGTTAATGGATGAGCAAATGGATCATGGTCCGTTGCTCGCGCAACGGAAAATAGAAACAAAATCAAGAAAAAAACTCGCGGAAGAAGGCGGGAAACTACTCGCAGAAACACTGCCGAAGTGGATTGCTGGAGAAATACAAGCGGTGCCGCAAGACGAAAGCAAAGCGTCATACACCAAAAAGATTACTAAAAAAGACGGATTACTTGACCTCGCGGGCGACCCATACCAGAACTTTTTGAAAATTTGCGCATATGAAAGTTCGGTCGGCACTTATTTCTTAAAAGACACCAAGCGTATCATTATTAAAGACGCGAAATTTGAGAATGGGAATCTCATTATCACGCGCGTGATACCCGAAGGAAAAAAAGAGATGAACTATGAGGAGTTTTTGCGCGGTCTACATTAAAGAAATAAAAAAATCGCTGCGGTAGAAAACCACAGCGACTATTTCTTTTTGGCGCTTCTTTCGTTGAGTTGTGCCCGCTCAAATCCGGTCTGTAGAAACTTCAACCGGCAAGGGCTTCGGAGTTTCCGGAGCGCTTTGGCTTCAATCTGGCGAATGCGCTCGCGGGTAACTTTGAAGAGTTGCCCAACTTCTTCAAGAGTGAACTTTTTTCCCCCGTCCAAGAAACCAAATCGATGTCTAAGTATTACCTGCTCCTTGTTGGTTAGGGTTAATAGTACATCTTCAATACACACGGCAAGTGTCTCATGATCCGCTCCGAGAGAAGGGTTCGGGACATTCTCGTCTATAATAGTATCACCGATGGTGATCATGCTATCCGACGCGATAGGGATGTTCATAGAAACCGCAAAGACGGGATCGAAGCACTCCTTGATGAAACTGACCGGCTCTTCTGCTGCGATGGACAGTTCGGTGTCAGTCGGCTGTCGTTCGAGTTGTTCGGTAAGCCCTTCGATTATGCGAAGCACTTTCCGACGCCGGTCAAACACATGGACCGGAAGACGGATCGTTTTCCCGTGGTTCGATATCGCACGCGTTATTGATTGCCGTATCCACCATCTGGCGTAAGTGGTCATCTTATATCCAAACGATGGGTTGAACCGTTCTACTGCTTTCATAAGTCCGATATTCCCTTCTTGCAGCAACTCCATAAAGTCCAAACCGAGACCGACATACCGTTTTGCAATGGTGAATACAAACCGCAAATTATGCAGGATGAGTGTCTCCCGTGCTTCCTTATCGCCGTTGCGACGAAACCGTTTCGATAGACGAATGGTCTCTCGGTGAGTCAATACTTCAAATCTACCGACTTGTTTAAGATAGGCAACGACTGCGTCTGACATCGTCTCCTCGCCTCGTTCAACTATCGAATCCGCATCATTTATTTTTTTCTTCACAGGATACTCCTTTCTTATTGAGAACTTCTATACTGAATGTACCACACAATAGACTCTTACGCAAAAAGTTACAGAGTTGGATTTTCAACAGGGTCGGGGGCGATTGGGTGAGAGCGCCATATTTTGTGATGTACGGTCGCCCATGCTTCCGCAAGCTCGCGATTCTTGAGAGCGTAGAGCACTGCCGCCCATGCCGCAATACCGAGCATACCAGCCAATAACCCCTGCATTAAGACACCGAACACGCTTTCCAAATTAAAGAGAGTGTCGAAAAAGTTGAGCCCGCCGTATGCAACCGCGCCGGCAATCACAGAGGCGCCAATACTCTCACATATCGTACGGCGCGAAGCGCTCCACAAACTTCCGTACCGCACAGAAAACAAGCGCCACAAAAGCGAGAGATTCACGAGCGCGCCAATCGAATATGCAAGAGGCAGTGCAAGCGCTCCGGTTCCCGCGACATCTGTAACGCGCAGAAGCGCTTCAATAAAAAACCTAAACGAGCTCGAGTGTGAAAACCATAAGGCAAACCAGTATCCAAGCCCAACCGTAAGCGCTCCGGCAAACACATTGACCAACAACGGGCGGCTCGTCTCACCAGCCGCGTAATACGCGCGGACCAAAAGTAAAATGAGTCCCTGCGCCACTATTGAAATAGCGAATAGCGCAAGCGCCGCGGCTGTCAAGCGCGTATCCGTCCAGCTGAATGCGCCTGCGCCAAGCACTACCCGTACAATCTGCGCGCGCAAGACAATAAAAAGTGCGGTGGCGGGAAGCGACCAAAACACGATATGTTTAAATGAAGTTGAAACGGCACTGAAAAATGCGCCATTGCCGTCTTTTGAAAATAGCCGTACGAGCGTCGGAAACGCAGCGAGTGAATATGAGATGCCCACAATAGAAAGCGGAACCGATTGCACATTCCACGCAAGTGTAAAAATTGCGATAGATCCGGCTCCTATTGAAGAAGCTAAGTAAAGCAGGAAAAGAGTGACGATATTGGATACGCCAAGCGCAGCCGTTCGCGGTAGTGAAGCGGCAACAATACGCCGCAGTTCGGAAAATTTCCATGAAAATGAAAACCGAGGGAAAAGCCCCGCGCGTACGACAATTGGAATTTGCACGGCAAAGTGCAGCGCCGCGCCGAACACTACACCCCACGCAAGCCCTGATGTCCCAAAAAGCGGGTACAAAAACACCACGCCGAAAATAATTCCTATGTTGTAGAGGAGCGGACTCACTGCATACACGAAAAAACGACGGCGCGCTTGCACAATGCTTCCTAAGAGATTTGAAATGCCGAGAAAAATCGGCTGTAGAAGCATAATCTTGGTAAGCGTTACTGTTGTATTGAAAAACTCTTCGGAAATAAGCGCTGCGGGGAAAAAAGTACGCACCAAGAATGGAGTCAGGAAAAATGCTGCGAGCGACACGGCGGCAATGCCGATAAAAAAAGTAGAAAATACGCCATCGACAAACCGTTTGCCGCCATCTTCATCTTTTTCCATTTTTTCAACTAAAAAAGGGACAAGAATAGAGGCGGATACGATAGAAGCAGCGCCGACCAAAATCAAGTCGGGAATACGAAAGGCCGCATAATACGAATCTAGAATTTCTCCGGCGCCGAATGTACCGGCAAACAATCGGTCGCGCAGGAGTGCCAACACCTGAGAAAGAAGCGCAAACGCGCCAAGAAGATAAGCGGCCTCATGCAGACCGCGCACGTCCTTGTGCAATAGCGCTAAAAGCCGTTTGACCATTATTCATCGCTCTTGCTTTTTTCCTGAACCGGAAGCGTAGAGCGTTTTTCCGGCTTGGCGTCCACAGGAGGCGCGGCATTCGCAAATGCTGACCTGCCCGCCTTGAGATTGCTTAAGATGAGCGCGACTTCTTTGTTGTCTGGGTTAGTTTTTACGAGTAGAGCAAACTGCGCAAGAGCATCTTGGTCGCGATTCAACTTGTCGTACGAAAGCCCGAGGAAATACCGCGCATTTGAATAATTTGAATTCAGTGCGACTGCGCGCTCGAGCGCGTTTACTGCTCCGCGAAAATCCTTTTCATTGTATTTCAGAATACCTGACTGGAATCGCAACACGGGGTCGTTCGGCGCAAGTACTATAGCTGCGTCAACAGATTGGATTGCCGCGGCGATGTTGCCCTCCTCCACTTCCAACTGCGACAAGAAGAATATCGCTTCCGTGTAATTTGGCTTTGCTTGGAGAGATTGCCCGATAAACTCCCGCGCGCGCGCACCGTCTCCTTTCGCCGCTTCAAGACGCGCCAGCGTGAGGAATATTGCCGGACTTTTCGGATTGCGCTTCAACGCTTCTTCATACGAGGCGCGCGCGCTTTCGTATGCCCCGTTTATCTTAAGTGGAACCACGGCTTCGTATACTCGCCCGAGCGAAAGCCAATTTTCATAATTACCTCCGTCGAGAGCAAGGGCGCTTTTACTGTATTCTACGGCTTTCCCCAAAAGAAGCTGGAATGCTTCGCGCGTCGCATCTGCGTTTTGAGCGTTCCCTTGAGACAAAACCGTGTTCATGCGCGCAAGCGACAAATCAGTGAGCGCGCGCGCGTACACATCTGCCGGCGAGCGCGCGGCGGCGCGGGAAATAAACCGCTCCGCCGCATCCATATCGCCTGCCACATTTGCAGTACGCACGCCTTTTAGATACAACACCGACGAAGCAAGCCGATTGCCCGCACTGTACGCAAACGCCGCATCACCGAGCAAAAACAGAATAAGCGCGAGCACCGCCGCAAACGACACCGCGGGGCTTCCGGCAATAGCAAAGCGCCTTTCGGTAATGGCTCCGGCGCCGTAGAGCGCTGAGAGCGCCAAGGCAGTCATCACAAAGGCGAGCGCCAGAATTACTGGACCTGAGGAATAAAAGAACAGAACACACCACAAAAAAAGTGAAGTGAGGAACGAAGCGCCAACCAAATATCTCCCAACTTTGTCTGCCGCTGCGGACAAAATAAACCGAAAACCTGTCCACGCATAAACAGAAAGGAATAGCACCCAGAGAGCTCCGCCCAATAAACCGGTAGTAACCAATGTGGTTGGGAGAAACCCGATACCGGAAGCGAAATCGGTATTCCAGAAAATCGTCTGATTGGCGCCTAACGGCTTCAACGCAAGCCATTGCCGTGAAAACATGTTTGGTCCGGCTCCAAAAAACGGAGAATCGTTAAGCGTTTGCCGCGCCACATCCATCGTTGCGCCAAAAGAAGGTCGTGCGTCAAACGAAACAATGTTCAAACGCCCGGCAATCATATTTCCAAGCGGCCCCGGAATGACGACAAAGAGAACAGCGCACAAAAACACAGCGAGAGAAATCATCGGAATTTTACGCGTTGAGGCTTCAGGAGCAACAGTTGGTACTCCGTTTTCCTTTTTTTCTTCCTGATCGCCGTGCGCGACCGCAGAGCGCACATCCTCAACTCCTGCGCGCGACAAATGCCCGAAAGAAATAAGATACACCAAAAACACGAGCGCGAATGCGCCGACAAAAACCCATACGAGCGTCATATTGACCACTCCTAAAATGAGCAGAGACGCGCATAGCGCGGCTAGAAACAGAATGCGCAAACCTGAGCGAAGGCGCATAAACTCAAGCGTTGAGAGCGTAAAGATTGCAACCGCGCCGAAAAATACGCCGAGGTCGTTCCATCGGCCTAGCACGGTTGATGTCGTATCGGTAAAAAAACCAAATGAGAGCATATCGGGGCCGCCGATAAATCGGATTATGTGGAACAGCGCGATGAGCGCCGCGGAAATAAAAAACAAAAGATAGGCGTAAAAAACCTGTTCTGCAGAACGAATGAGCGAAACGAACAAAAGCAAAAACACGACAAGCGCGGATAAGAAAGCGAGCGAGCCGACATCAAAAAATGCACCGCTCCACGAAAGTGCGAGAGCACCGGATGAAATTGCGGAAATGGCGTTCACCGTTACAAGCAGTATGAGTATCGGGAAGAGTAAAGTGCGCGGAAATGAGATATCACCGTCTTTGAGGCGCGCAATCGCCCACAAACCTGCCGCAACGGCTGTTAGTAGTATAAAAAGGGCTGTTTTGGAAAAGCCAAACGGTACAATAGTCGACGGTATGACAAATATCGGCATCAGAAACACAAGTGCGAGCAATACAAAGCGGGCAAAACGATCAAAAAAAGATTGGGCGTGCACAAGATTTTCGTCCATAAGAAATAAAAAAATGAATAATTAGTATTATTAGTATATCAGACGCCAATAAGAAAAACCACACGCCTGAGGCGGGTGGTTTTTCATCTATGGTGCCGTGTCTATAAGCCGAATTCTGTGCCGATTTTGCCCACCGAAGGTGGCGCAAAATCGAGCACTCCGACCGAAGCGTCGGAGTTGCCCCGACGTTTGCTCCGCAAAGTCGGGACGCTCAATTTTGTAACCGCCTATGGCGGACAAAATTGGCGATAGCCATTTATCTGCGATTGTTGTCGCCAACAACCTGTAGCGTCACCCCCAGTGCGAAGCACTGGGTACGGACTTGCACTCGGGTAAGAATTTTGCTCCGACGCTCCTGCGAGGTCGGAGTCCCGACTGGAACGTCGGGACCGTTTCACCCCTCCGCAAAAAGCGGAGGACTCGTCTCTGTTCGCATCTCTATCCTTGCGGACGGCAGGCGTTACCTGCTACCTTTTTAATCCGCCGAAGGCGGATAAGTGTTCGGACTTTCCTCCCACTAACTTGTCAGACAAGTGAGGGGGCAGCTACCCAACACGGCACTGCTTAAAGTATAACACATTTACACGATCTCGCACACCCCAGCGACACACGCGAGTTCTTTTTTCATATCCGTTTCGTTCTGCTTCTCGTACGAAATAATTTTTGAATAATCCAAATGCTCAAGCCGTTTCGCAAGCTCAACATACCGTTTCTCGTCAATCGCCTCGTACGGTGCGAGTTGGTACACATGATTCTCGCGCGGAAGGAATGAGAGGCCGCCGACAATATCCCAATGCTCGTAGAGCCAGTTTGCAACTTCAACCCACTCGTTGTCGCCGACGGAAATCGTGGCGGATGGATTGTGCTCGGTGTATTGCGTCTTTACATTTTTCCAGTGTTCCAAAAGCACGCGGGCGGAAATATCGTCGCGGAAAATTGCTCCTTTTGGCGCCTTCACCGGGAACTCAAGCACAAAGGTCGTCGCATTTTCAGCCGACTGCCCTACTTCCGGATAATACGGCACGCCTTGGTCTTTCAGCATTTTGAAAAGCGAGTCCGTCGCCGCAATTCTGATGCGCCGAATGTAGTACGGCGAATGGCGCGGGTGCATACCAGATGAGCAATCGACGAGTTGGGAAAGCGTGCCTGACGGCTTCACGCAGGTGATGCAGGTTGATGCGCCGACACCGAATCGTTTTGCATACTCGATGTTTACTTTGATTGCTTCTTTGCGAAGTATGTCGAGCGTCTTTTCTTCGCGCACCACGGGGCAATCCCACTGGCCCGTGATGGAGACGCCGAGCAGGCGCTCTTTTTCGCAATTTTCTGTCCACTCTTTTGAAAGATACGGAAAATTGGTGAGTGTGGACTGGTAGGTGCCGATGATAGTTGCAATGCGCACTTTCGCTTTGAGTGTTTCTACGGTATCGTCAGCGCGCGCCACCACTTCCGACAAATTGCAAAACTGTTTTGACTGTAAAATAATCTCTCCGCATGGGTTGGTGCCGATAAGTCCGGTAATCGTTGTGCCGGCATCATCAAAATAGCCGAGCTTTTTCAGGAGCTCTACGCGCCGCGCTGGCAAGGTCTTCGCAAGCCCGCCGCGGTTGAATATGCCGCGCTCGCCAGAACCCGACTTAATGAGTGCAACCCACTCGTCGAGAAACTCCCCCGCGGCGGGCTTTTTCA
>JAUYPY010000009.1 GCA_030697445.1 bacterium
AGGCGGCGGGTATCCGGTCTATTACGCAAAAGCAGCAGAAATGTCGGCATCCGGCGGCAGCATTCAAGGCGTAGCGCAGATTCCGGTTGGGGAAGACAAGCTCATCTCGCAAGTAAGTATTACCTACGAAATTAAATAGGGTTTGACTTTTTTTGGATTGGGGGTATGCTCTACATTGTTACTGCCCCGCGAGGGGTTTTTTAATAGAAATCTATGTCTCGAATTACCGACTATCTCAAGGAAACGCGCGCAGAGTTGCGTCATGTGAATTGGCCGACGCGCAGGCAGGCAGCGGTGTTTACCGTACTTGTCGTCGCAGTGTCGCTTTTTACTGCGGCGTATCTCGGAGTGTTTGATTACATTTTTTCATTAATACTTCGGCGCATTATTTAATATGTCAAAACAACAGCCGACAACAGATCGAAATTGGTACGCGATACATACCTACGCAGGGTATGAGAATGCGGTTGCGCGCAACTTGAAACAGCGTATTGATTCTCTTGGAATGGACGGGAAGATTTTCAATGTCGTGGTGCCGGTTGAGAAAAAGATAAAAATAAAAGGCGGCAAGCGCGTTGAGGAGGAGGAAAAGATTTACCCTGGGTATGTCTTGGTGGATATGACGGTCACCGACGATTCGTGGTATGTGGTGCGCAATACGCCGCGTGTTACTGGGTTTGTCGGAAGCGGCGTCTTTCCGGTTCCTTTGGATAAAAAGGAAGTGGATGGATTGTTCGCGCGGATGAGCGCGGAAAAAGTGGAACACAACATCGACCTTGAGGCGGAAGATGCGGTTATGATTACAGATGGGCCGTTTAAGGAGTTGGAAGGGAAGGTGAGTGAGGTGGATAGAGCGCGCGGCAAGGTGAAGGTGCTCGTGTCTATGTTCGGTCGCGAAACGCCGGTTGAGTTGGACTTCCTTCAAGTTAAGAAGATTTAATAAAATTATATGGCAAAAAAATTATTGCGAAAACTGAAGTTGATTGTTCCAGGTGCGGCAGCTACGCCCGCGCCGCCTCTGGGGCCGGCGCTCGGGCAGGCGAAGGTGAACATAGGCGAATTTGTAACGCGCTTCAATGCGGCAACGCAGAAAATGAAGGGCGAGACGCTTCCGGTGGAGGTGCATATTTTTGACGACAAGTCGTTTGATTTGAAAATCAAGGCGCCGACGGTTTCCAGCATGCTCTTGAAGGCAATCGGCAAAGAAAAAGGGTCGGGCAAGCCGCCGGTTGAAAAAGCGGGAACAATTACCAAGGCGAAACTACGCGAAATTGCGGAAAAGAAAATGCAGGACTTGAATGCAACCACCATCGAAGCCGCCGAAAAAATTATTGCCGGCTCCGCACGAAGCATGGGAATTGAGGTGAAATAAGTTGCTATTTTTGGGTGGCGTGGTAGGGTTGATGTAGAGAAAATAGAAAGGGTTTTACATTGAAAGAACACAAGGCGCAGAAAATGGCGAAAGAACGAATAGCAAGGGTAATGTGGGTGGAATTAGAGCAGTGTCGGCGCGAATTTGTTTCTGAAGTAGTGGTATGTCCTATGATTTCTCTTGGTGGCGTTGAGCGTGCGTCTGGATTTGATTTTTCATACCGGATTAAACTGCAGGATATGCTCCATGGGCGCAAGGAGGTAATTGAGTGTTTTCTCCATGAGATAATGCATATCTGGTTGATGCATGTAGTCGGAATGAATGGCTCTCATCAAGAATTTGAAAAAGCCATTATAGAGCGAGCGGCAACCCTTGCTACGGAACACGATGAAGCGGTATGGCAGTCGCTTATTTTGTTGCTCCACGCAAGAGACATCGCGTCATTTTTAAGATAGATACCACAAAACGGAGGTTCGCCCCCGTTTTTTTATTTCCCTCGAAGGTAACGAAGAAATTCCTCAACGGTGAGTGCCGCTTGGTTTAAGATAGAACGCAGGGTCTTTTTGGGCACATCGCCGCCGTGAAATGATACAGTAACGCGTCGTTTGGTGAAAAGGTGTTCAAAACGAAAATGGCTTCCGCGGCTCCTAATTATTCTAAAGCCGGCCTTGAGAAGCGCCCGAATGATTTCAGCTGCTTTGAGTACGGGAAGCATATACCTTTTCTTAAACGGTTAGGCATACTGCATCGCTCTGTTCTGTGGCGCACATTGTTCCAATATGGTGCATTCATAGTGAAACTCAAGGCCTTCTTTCGCTAACTTTCTGGCTACAGATATGGTTGGACCATGTGTTACAAATCCGTGCGCTGCTGGGCTTGTCACCGTAAACCCCGGTTCAGGATAGTTTGATTCAAATATACATAGAAATGAACCAAATCGTGTCTGAACAAGTTCTTCTGTTTTTTGTTTTTTATCAATCATATAGATATTTTACCATAAGTACCTTTTTGCACAATCTTTTATCTCCTCTCCACATCCACCCACGCGTATTTAATAAAAAATAAAAACCGCCCCAGTATAATTGGGCGGTTTTTCGCAGGTTAGAAAGAGCTTCCCTGTCTACTTCCGGAAGGAACCGAGCACCATGAGTTCTTCAGTGGATATTTGCATTCGTTCAAGCCCGACTGCAATGTTCTCGTCTGATTGATGCCCGTCAATCTCGAGGTAGAAGCCGTAATTCCATCCTCCAAGGGAAACCGAATGTACCGTACTCATGTTAATGCGGCGGACTGCTAACGGAAGAAGTGCCTCAGTGAGTGCTGCTGGTTCATTTTTAATTTTAAATACAAGAACGGTCTTGTCATCTCCGGTTGGTTCTGAGATCCTTGATTTTCCAAAGATGAAAAAACGGGTGGTATTATTTGTGAAGGTTTGCACATTTTGTGCAAGTGTTGTTAATCCGTATTCCCGCGCAGCGAGAGATGATGCCAGCGCACCAAACTTCTTTTGCGGATTTTCGGCTACGAATTTTGCCGCTGCGGCTGTACTCGTTGCTGGTTCAATGTTCGTAATGCCCCAGCGTGCGATGCTATCTTGGCATTGTCCGATGGCTTGTGGATGCGAGATGAGTCCTTGAAGTTCTCCCATGTTGTTGGTTCCGGACGCCGCCAACAAACAGTGATTCACCTGCAATTCCACCTGGCCGACAATCCGGAGCGGGTACTTGAATGCTCGTCTGACAAGATACTCAAGCACTTCTATCACATCTCCGTAAGTGCTGTTTTCAATCGGCACCACACCCATCGCTTCTTCGTGTTCGGCGGCAGATAAGACAGAGGTATTGGTCGGTTGGAATGAGATTACCGAATTTTCCAAATTGAGTTTTTGCGCCGCAATCAAGGCGACCTCATGTCCATACGAGCCAGCGGGACCAAGAGCAAAGATCTTCATAAATCACTCCTTTCACGAAAACTTCTGATATCTAGATATAGATTTGCATATAAAAATGGCGCAGTCAAGTTTTTTAGTTTCGCTCCACATCCACCCACGCGTATTTCAGTCCGGTTTTGGGGTCGGTGCGTTCTTCGCGGAAGATTTCTTTCGTGAAATCCTTGCGCCAGTCGGGGAAAAAGGTGTCGCCCTCCGCATCGCTTTCGACGAGCGTAAGGTAGAGTTTATCGGCAAGTGGAAGCGCTTGCCGGTATATTTCCCCACCTCCGATTATAAAGATTTCTTTCCCAACCCGCCCTTGTTCAAGGGGGGGTCTACGATTCTTATCGGAGGGGGGGGTGGTTTCTTCTTGCTTTTGCGCAATGCTCCTCGCTTCTTCCAGTGACTTCGCTACAACTACTCCCTCTGCTTTAAAATCCTTATTGCGCGTGATAACTATGTTCGTGCGGTTCGGCAGTGCTTTGACGATTGAGTCAAAGGTCTTCCGCCCCATAATAATCGTATGTCCCATTGTGAGCACTTTGAAACGCTTGAGGTCATCAGAAATGCGCCACAAGAGCGCGCCGGTTTTCCCGATGGCACGATTGTTTTTTCCGACTGCCGCAATGATGTTTATTCTTGTCTGCACGGAATTATTTTACCGCATGTTCCGCTTTTAGTTTTTTGATGTCTCCATTAAAGATCAGGCGCGATTCAATCGCTTTTTCTTTCTTGATCCCTTCTATAATATCCCGCTTATGATACTTGCTCTTGCGCGGACTAATGGTCTCGGTGAGTTCTTCAAATACAATTTGACACAGCCGTTCTCCGGGGTAGAGCCGAACGATTTGCGAATGAGTGTTGTTGCGGATAGGAAGTGTGAGTTGTCCTTCGTAGCCGGAGTCGATAATGCCCGTGAGGTCGAGCGAAAGCCCTTTGCGGTTAGTAGACGAACGCGGATAGAGCACCGCCATTAAATTGTTTGGGACTTTCACCGATTCCAGTGTGGAAACGAGTACATATTCATTCGGTAATAAATCAAAATATTGCCCCTGTTCAAGCTCTACTACTTCAAAATATTCCGCGTTCACTTTGTCAAAATTAAGAATGTCCAACGACTCGCGCCCTTTTTCCGTGAGGTGCCAGATTTTTGGGATGAGAAAGGTAAAGCCGAGCCGCAAATCCACCGCGTGGTCTTGCAGTTGAAAGGTATCCAGGTTCGGCGAGAAGCCGATTTCTTTCTTCCCCAATCGTTCAAGAATTCCTTTTTTGGTCAGTATTGCCATAGGCGTTGTATGTTATAGCACAATTTTGATTCCTTTGATGGGTTCAAGTGGTGTGTATTGGCTCATAATACCGTCTGTTATTTCTTTAACGAGTTTCCGGTCTTTTTTTTCCGCCCTCTCAAATGTCTTTGTGGGTATGGTGATCGCTATTTTTTTATGTTCGTTGTTTCTTCGCATAATTTCTTC
>JAUYPY010000010.1 GCA_030697445.1 bacterium
GCCAGCAGGCGGCTCCCCCGGGCGCATACCCATTGTCGCCAAAATCTCAGTTGTCTTCGTATAAAGAAGATACGACGAGAAAAAAAGATAGAGCCGCTGGAGGAGCGTGCGGCGATAGTTGAGGAGGATGGGCTCCATCACAACGCGTTCGTTCCACACTGCCCCCAATTCGGCGCGGTACTTTTCAAAATCCTTTTGGTTGACGAGCACGACAACGCGAAGCGATTCATCCGCGCGCGCCGCCGCTTTCAGTTCATCAAAAACGCATCCCGGAAATCCGAACAAGCTGCGGAACTCCAAAGGAGACGGCAGCGTGATAAAAAGTGTCTTCATTGTTGTTGTATAACATCGTACAGTATCATAATGCTATACTACACACTGCGCAATTTCCCCACAATGATTTCATTCATCAAGAAAATTAAAAAACTGCTGCAGCGGTTTGCTGGTCGTAGTGAGCCGGAAGAACGGCGCCTCCGCACCCTCTATAATCGCTTTGCCGATTCACCTGAGGGAGCGCACATTATTTCGTGGCGGGATGCGCGGAAACTCCATCAGGCCATCCAGCAATACGCCCCGCGGCGAGTATTGGAACTCGGCACGGGCATCGGCGCCGCCTCCGCTGTTATCGCAGACGCGCTTCCTGTAGGCGGCATGCTGACTACGATGGAACAAAATGAAAAATGCGTGCGTATTGCCACCACACTTATACCGCACGGCCTTCAAAAAAATATGCGCATCGTACGCTCCGAAGCGTATGCGTTTACCGTTTCTGGTCTTCCCACTGGCCTTTATTTTTCGGGCTATAAAACAATCCCCACAAAAAACGGCCCGTTTGATTTTGTGCTTGTTGACGGACCGGCTGGATGGGTGGAGAACGGCGCTCCGGTAAAATACACGAACGGAGACCTGATAATGCTTATTCCACACCTCGCGCCCGGTTGTATCGTATACATTGACGGAAGAAAAACAGCGGTAAAAATATATCTTCAGTTTTTCGCAGATTATTTCTCCCTCGTTTCCGAAACGCCGTGGTACACGCTCCTCAAACGGACCGACGCACCAGCGCGCGATATACATTCGCTCCATTTCTCCGATATCAGAGTATAGAACCGATTAAAGAAATCATTTTTCGTTGTAATAATCTCCAAATTCAACGAGTATGGTTGATTTCTCATCCGTTCGTTCAAAAGCCCTCTTGTATGCCGGAAAGATCTGATTGGGTTCATCGAGGCGGATAATTTCCACATTCTGAAGCCTCAATGCTTTAAAAGCGTCTGTGAAATCTCCGCTGTGCTGCACACCAGGATAAAGTGGCCGTTCGGAGCCGATCGCTGTTCTGACTATAACCCGTGGTCTTACTTTTCCTTGTGTGATCACCGGCAATTTGTCCAAATGATTCACGACCTGGTTCATCGCAAGTAGAAGAAAATTGAACCGTGGATAGATGCTCACGGGAATGTATCCAGCGATAGCAAGACCGATGCAGATACCCATCTGTGTTTCTTCGAACACTGGCATCTCTATTTTCTGGTTCGCTGGAACATTCTCAAGTGTCTTAAAGATGCTATTTCCTGGATACACAACGCTTTGACCCAAAAAAAGCGTCTTCGGATTTTTCGCTAGATAATCCGTGGCGCGAGTCAGTTCACTTTTATATTTTAATTCTTTATTTTCCATCTTGATTTATATTATAAGTCTAATCTCAACCAAATGTTACCCACTTGCCACTTCCGTAGTGAGGATATTTTTCTTTCTTATACGTATAGCGTATGATCTTCGGCGCCGAAGCACTTTCGCCCCATGCTTTTTTCGTGGGAGTATTTGTGGAAATGCCGTTATCCTCAACAACGAACGTAATCGGAAGGTTGTTCTTCGCTGCGTAATTCACCACCTCGTGAAAAACCCCGCCTTCCGCAGCCATATCTCCCACGAATACCCAGATGCGACTCTTCGATCCATTGCGCACGAGCCCCATCGCGACTCCAAGTGCGATTGGTGCGGTGCCTCCCACGATTCCTGAAGAATAGAAATGATGTTCGGGGTTGCAAACAGTGATACTGTTCCCTCTCACAATCTCCTGTTTGAGCCAATCGCGACTTATACCGTGAAGCAGAGCATGGTAGTGGCTTCTGTGCGTAGAAAATACCCAATCGTCCATTTTTACTTTCTTAAATATATTTATTAGATGATCTTCATTGTTGTCCGAAAGATGAATAGGGGCCGGAATTTTCCCGGCTGTAAATATATCGGCTATCTCATCCTCGAATTTTATGAGATATTCTTTAAGAGTTAAATCTTTTTTGGTCATGGTCCGCTAAATAATCTTTTTTATTATAGCATATTTTATACACTTTTAACGAGGGAGTGTCTTTCCTGTCTCTTTTAGAACGATTTCCGGCAATTTTGCGGCAAGCGCTTCAATGTTAGAAACTCCGTATTGCTCTAACGGTATGATGACATTGCGGCGGCGATATGATGCATTTGAACTCCACAACTGACGAAATGAGCACCTAATGGTCGCCAAAATGGAACGGTTGGGAACAATAAATTTGCGGATGTGCTTCCATAATCCAAATGTTTTAAACGGATGTAATGCATAAGACAAGCGGCGTTCGGTGCGAATAAGTGCAAGCAATTCTCTTCCATCAGCTCCTCCAACTTTGCATGCCACGCTCTCCGCCTCGCACCAGAGACGGCGCATTTCGGAAAGAGGAAATTCCGTGGTAACTAAATCTTTTACATATGCGCGCAAAAGCATGACATTCGAATATTCTATGCCAGCTAGTTCTTTTTCTACGCGCTCTTTGCCGGACAGAATCGCTTCAAGAATATGATTGATATATGTGCCGCCAGTGACCGGACTCCGTCGAATCTGATACCTTTTCCGCCATGCGACACTCTTTGGCAAGTAAAACTCCTGTGTGAAAGATACGCCGAGACGACCGGCAATAGAGAGCGGTAAACCGATGCCTACCGCGGAACGCGCAAGGGCGTGTATCATCACTTGCTGAGAATCATTATTTTGAAGATTGGGAACGACAATGCCGCCAGTGCGCTCCTGAACCCGTTCTAAAAGATTCCTAGAAAACAGAGTGGACACAAGATGAAGATGGAACCAAAATGGATCGCCTGCGTTCGGCGGCATGCGAAGCGCCATTCTACGATTAGCATTAAGGTCAAGCATTTTGTAAGAGCCGTCATAATACTTTGTAAAAATTAGGTGCGCCGTGTTGCGAAACATCGACTTCGGATAAGCGCTGTCATAGTAGTAGAGATGGAGGCCTGTCGCTACTTCGGCACCGGTGCGCGCTATAGCTTCTTCAAACACGCGAAAAGCGTAGGGCAACAAAAAATCGTCGTAACACATCCACATTACATAATCCCCGGTGCTTCGATTATAACACTCCTGCGCGCTTTTCGCCGGGTCGCCATCTGGCGTCTCGTAGTACCGCACATAGGAAAGACCGAATGCTTCAACCGCCTTTCGCACGGCATCGCTCCTTGCGTCGTCAATCACAATCACCTCGGCTTTGCTAGTGCAGTTTTTCTGATTAAGTACGGACCGAATCGCGGAGCGCAGCAGTTCCGTTTGTCCGTTCACCGATATTGTAACTGAAAAAGTCATAGTGATGAAGGGGTATTATTTATAATATGGCTTCCCAAATGCTCAAAACGAAAAGGAACATGCAATAATTTACCTAAGCGTCTTTTTACGGCGTCCTGACGCGATGGAGGAACACAAAAAAGCATAAAACCTCCGCCACCTGCTCCGAGAATCTTACCTCCTATTGCTCCTGCTGCCCGTGCATCTGCATAAATATCGTCGACTAAGGGCGAGCTAACGCGGGGACTGAAGCTTTTCTTAATGAGCCACGCTTCATGTAGAAGCGTGCCGAACGCGCGACCATTAATATTGGCACAAGAAAGAATAGTGTGCGCTTCAGACACCAATTGCAACATACGCCGGTATTCATCTGCCTTCTTCCCAATGCGCTTCAATTGATCTTCTGCAATCACGGAGGCAGTACGAGAAACACCGGTAAAAAAAAGCATCAGACTTTTTTCAAATGGTATGAGTGCGCTCTGCGAGAGCGGAATTGATTCTACCAAAATATCCGCTGGACCGCCAAAGGTTATGCGATTGAACCCGCCAAACGCGGCGGCAGTTTGGTCCTGCGAACCGACATGCTCGCCGATGAGATTTTGCTCAACATGTATCGCATCAAGAGCAAGCTTTTTCTTGCTAACAATTTCTCCGCGAAGCGCATACAGCGCGAGCAACAACCCCACGGTAAAGGTGGAACTTGAACCAAGCCCGGATCGAGCCGGCAAGTCCCCTGTATGCACCAGCTCAATACCGCGCGTATAGTTGAGAAATTGGAGACATGCGCGCACAGATGGATGTTTAATGTCCTGAACCGTTTTCACCGTCTCGGTTTGTGAATACCGTATTAAAAAATTATGGTCAAAAAAATTCGGGAGATGCCTGCAAATAATATGGCAATATTTGTCGATCGTCGCGCTTAAAACCGCCCCGCCATTGTGGCGATACCAGAGTGGATAATCGGTACCTCCTCCGAAAAAAGAAATACGGAATGGGGTTTTAGTGATGACCATATAATGAACGGGAAAAATCAACAATTGCCTCAGAGACCTTTTTCGCAGACAAACCGAGCGAATAGCGAACATCCTATATGGGAACTTTTTGCCCGATATATCATCTCAA
>JAUYPY010000004.1 GCA_030697445.1 bacterium
CCTTATGCGGAAGAAACGGTTTTGGTATAGCCGCATCCGCTCCGACCTCTTTTGCGGCGGCAATGAGGTCGTCATCAGTACTGAGCGTTCCGCTCATGTAAATGATTTTCTTGCCCGGATATGTACTACGGCATTGTTTGATGAATTCTGGTCCTTCCATATTTGGCATCTCTTTGTCGGTGAAGATCAAGGAAATGCTTATGTCTTGTTCAAGACAAAAGAGTCCTTCCAATCCATCACCGGCGTAACACACGGGCGGATACCCAAATGTTTGCAAAAATGTTCCAAGCAGTTCTGCGAGCACGCGGTCATCATCAACAATCAAGATCTTTTTCGGCATTTTTATCTTTCTACAACCAACAGTAGGTTGCTATTTTCTGTAGCAGAGCATAGCATAGCACATATGAATCGTCAAGCGTTACAAAAAAAGAAATTGCCGGGCGCACCCGGCGTGTATTTTTTCCTCGGGCGCAACAAAAAAGTTCTTTATATAGGGCGCGCGACTTCACTCCGGAACCGCGTGCGAAGCTATTTTGATTCCGCTCTGAGAGACAAGAGAAGTCCGTGGATTGAGAAGATGATGCGCGAAGCGCGCGGTATTGATTTTAAGAAAACCGATTCTGTATTGGAGGCAATTTTGCTTGAAGCGGATTTAATTAAAAGATTCAAACCGCCCTACAATACCGAACTCAAAGACGACAAGAGTTTTAATTGTATCGTCATTACAGACGAGGAATTTCCGCGCGTTTTGCTTGTTCGCAGTGGTACGCTCCGCGCTTCCTCAACATCCGATGTTGGGGACTTTAAACATCGGATGTTTTCCGCGCGGAGCGTGTTTGGGCCATTCCCAAACAGCTCACACCTTAAAACCGCACTCAAAATCATCCGCAAAATCTTCCCGTTTCGCGATTCTTGTAATCCTTATTCAAGTATTTTGCAAAATAACGGAATAACAAGACCTTGTTTTAATCGACAAATCGGGCTCTGCCCGGGAGTTTGCACAGGCGAAATAACGGTAAAAGAATATTGTGCTCACATAAAACGCCTTGCACTATTCCTTGCTGGGAAAAAAGCGCGGATTCAAAAAGCAATTGAACGGGAAATGCGCGCCGCGGCAAAACGGCAGGAATTTGAAAAAGCGGGGGAGCTGAAGCGGCAGCTTTTTGCATTGAAGCACATTCAAGATGTTGCGCTCATCGCAACTTCCAACAACCAACTTCCAACAACCAACTTGAGGATTGAGGCCTACGACCTCTCTCACTTCGGCGGCAAAAATATCGTTGGCGCAATGGCGGTTGTGGAAAATGGTGAGGCAGAACCGAGCGAGTACAGGATGTTTAAATTGCGCACGGTGAAGACGCAAAACGAAGTTGCTGGTTTACGGGAAATAATCCGCCGCCGTTTGAATCACGCGGAATGGCCTTTCCCACAACTGATTGTCGTTGACGGCAACGAGGTTCAAAAAAAAGCGGCAGAAAAAGTAATCGCAGAGGCCGGTCATCGGATTCCGGTCGTTGCGGTAGTCAAAGATGAACGCCATCGCCCACGAGAGAAACTTTCACCTGAGATACTTCTCGCCAACGCCGAAGCGCACCGTTTTGCGCTCAAATTCCAAAAAAAGCAGCGTAAGTAATTTCCACAATTGCGCGCGGGTTGTGATTGGTATAAAATAAATGAGATGGAAAATCTAACCAAGCAACAACTTACCCTCCTAGCGCTTCTACTTTCGTTCGTCACATCCATTGCGACGGGCATCGTCACGGTGTCGCTTATGGAACGTGCGCCGAAAGCGGTGACGCAGACCATCAACCGCATAATTGAAAAAACGGTGGAGCGCGTAGTGCCTGCGGAAAATCAGAAGGCGTCGATTGTCACCAAAGAAACAGTGGTCGTGCGCTCCGACGACCTCGCCGTTGCTGCGATTGAAAAAAATGCGAAGAGCATCGTGCGCGTGAAGCGCGTGGAAGGGGTAGGCGACAAGCGCAACGAAGTGCTCGTTGGGCTCGGGCTCGTTGTGTCAAAAGACGGGCTTATTGCTGCAGACTCGGGGGTGTTGGATCGGCAGTTTGACGCGTACGGAAGCGCCATACCGCGAAGCTTCCTCGCTTCGCTTCCTGGCGGAACGGTTGCGGAGCTAAAGTTTATCGGCACCGATGAAGAAAGCGGCATCGCGCTTTTCTCCGCTGCCGCCCAAGCAGGTTCGACTTTGGATGTAACTCCAGCGGAGTTTGGCGACGCAGACAAAATGAAGCTCGGTCAGACCGTCATCTCGCTTGGCGGAGAAAAGGATAACGCTGTGGCGACCGGCATTGTTGCCAATCTTGCACAAAGAGAAACTCCGGACAAATCCGTAACCGCGATTTACACCGACCGTGATGCCGCTTCGGCGCTCTCGGGCACCGTGCTTGTTAACTTGACGGGCGAGGTAGTTGGTATAAACGCCGGTTCGTTCCGTTTTGAGAAAAACCGCTACCTTCCGGGAACGCTCTTGAAATCGGCTGTGGAAAGTATAAAATCCGCTTCGCGGTAACCAAAACGGGCTATAGTATAAAAGCAGTATACATGCATGGGGTGCATGAGGCCCCGGAGCATTACCGGGTAGCCCGACAAAATGCAGTATGAAATTGAGACGGATGCTGGAGTGTTTGCGTATACGCTGCGGAGAACGGCGCGGGTACGGCGGCTCTCTATCGTCGTGCGCGCTGGCGGAGAGATTGTGGTAACCGCGCCCGCGCAGATTTCAGAAAATGCGATTGAGGTCTTCTTTAAAAAAAGCGCGCGCCGCATTGCGCGCGCGGTTTCGTATTTTTCACAAGTGTCAAAGCCGGTGCCGCTTCCTGCCGCCACAGAACCGGAGCGGCGCGCGCTTGAAGAAAAAATCCGCCCCGCACTCGCGCGCGCCGCGGAATTACTTCGCATACCAACCCCGTTGTTTAAAGTACGGACCATGCGTAGCCGATTTGGCAGTTGTTCTGCGCGCGGTGCGCTTGCATTCAGCGATACGCTCCGCGCACTTCCAAATGAACTCTTTGAATACATCGTCGTACACGAAGCAGCTCACTGCGTAGAACACAATCACTCACCAGCGTTTTGGGCGCTCGTTGAGCAGATTATTCCCGATTGGCGCGCCCGCCGCGCGGCGCTGAAGAAATATAATTTCGTTATCCACCGTTTATGAAGGCGCGTAAATCAGTGGGATGATATACTAAACTGTATGAATAAAAAACTAACTACAGGCATCGCGGTTGTTGTGGCGGTTGCCGCGGCGTTTGTGTTCTTTAATTACTTCGCGTAATAGATATCGCACTACTTCGTATCTTTGAGCGGAATCGTAAATACGAGTCCGGCGAGTACGATTACCGCGAGCGCGAGGAAAAGATGCGCGAGCGAGATGAACGAGAGCATAAGCGCCGCGAACGCTGGCGCAACGACATACGCCGACGGGCGCACTGCGCGGAAGAAAGCAACGACATCCGCATCGCCCACGCTTATCTTCTTGAAAAAGTAGGTCTCGCTCATCACTTCTATCATTGAGGCGCCAACACGGGTAGCAAAGAGAACTGAAGTCCACAGAATAAATGAGGGCTCGCGTAGAAACGCAATCAGGGCCGTCGCAACTGCCGTTATCACAAACCCCGCCGCGAGAAATTCTTTTTCGCCGAGCCATCGGTCGGCAATACGCCCAAGCGGTCCTTCCAACAGAAGGAACGGCAAGAGCATAATGGAAAACATAATGCCGATGTCTTGCCAGCCGAAGCCGATATAGTCGTGCAGGTAAAGCGGAGTGTAGATGACCATCAGTGCGAAGAAAAATTGCAGGATGAATGATGCGCCGAAAATAAGTCGAATGTTGCGCTTCCGTAGAATCGCGCGGAGCGTTGCGAAAAACGGCAGTGCTTTGTATTCTGGGTCTTCAAATCCTTTAAAGAATTTTCTGAAAATGACAAACGCAACAATGAGGAATATGAGCGAGATAAGGTAGATGCGCCAATAGTCGCCGTTTTTAAGTGCGAGCCCTGCAATCGCCGGCGCGGCAATCCACCCGAGATTTGCAACAGTAAGATAATTGCCGCGCAGCGTCCCCGTGCGGCTATTTTTTGAAAAGCTTTCCAAAAGCAAATCAAAATCAAATGCAATTAAAGATATAGTGATGAAGTTTACGGCGAATGCGGCGACAATCGCGTACGGGTGTTTCAGTGCGGCGAGTCCGATGGTTGCAAGAAAGTCTAGCGCCATCAAGGTGAGCGTCAGGTCGTAATCGCCGCGTTTTTTAAGCAGCGAGCCAATGAAGAAAAACGCAATGAGCGTCAAGACGGACGCCCCCGCGTACACCAAGCCGACCGAACTCTCGCCTATTTTGCCGGATAGGAATGTGGAAGTAATATACGCGGGGGATGCGACATGGAGCGTGAACACGAACGCGAGGAGATAAAAAGGAAAAAACGCGCCCGCTTTTTTCACTATATTCTGCATGTATGTATTGTAGCATCCGTTGTATAATGCGGTTATGCACACAGACGATAAAATACGCGTTGCGGTATTGCGCGGCGGGCCGTCCAGCGAATACGAGGTGTCGCTCAAAACAGGCGCTGGAGTGCTCGCGCACATTCCGCGTGAGCGCTTTCTGCCTTTTGATGTGTTTATAGACCGCGCGGGCGTGTGGCACGAGAATGGGCTCGCGCGAAGGCCGGAAGTGATTTTGCGGAATACCGATGTTGCGTTTAATGCGCTCCATGGCGAGTGGGGAGAAGATGGCGGCGTGCAAGAAATATTGGACGCATTTGGCGCGCGCTATACCGGCTCGGGTCGGTTTGCATCGCGCCTCGCGATGCAAAAAGCGTTTGCAAAATCGGCACTTGAAAAGCAGGGCGTGCGCACGCCGGTCTGGCGTGTGTTGCATATAGGCGATGCGGCGGGGGATAGTGCGGTTGCACTCCACCGCTCGTTCCCACAGCCGTCGGTTATAAAGCCGGCTGGGCTCGGCTCGTCTGTTGGCGTATCAATCGTGCGTACGATACCGGAAATTGCGGATGCGCTCGCGCGGGCGTTTGCGGTGTCTGGCATCGTGCTCGTTGAGGAATATATTGATGGTAAAGAAGCCACAGTTGGTATGATAGATGGGTTTCGTGGGCAGGAACTGTACGCGTTGCTTCCGATTGAAATTGTGCCTGCAAAAGGTTCTTCGTTTTTTGATTACGATGCGAAGTACGGCGGGCAGTCGCAAGAAATTTGTCCTGGAAGATTTACAAAAGAAGAAAGTACGGAACTACAGAATGTTGCGGCGCATGTCCATCGGACGCTCGGATTGCGACATTATTCGCGCTCTGATTTTATTATTCACCCCCGCCGCGGCATTTATTTCTTGGAGGTAAACACGCTCCCCGGGCTCACTCCCGAATCGCTCTTGCCGAAGTCGCTCACTGCTGTCGGTTCGTCGCTTTCCGAATTCCTCGCTCATGTGCTAGATTTGGCGGTAGCGGGCCGTTAGCTCAATCGGCAGAGCGCCTCATTTGCAATGAGGAGGTAGCGAGTTCGAATCTCGCACGGTCCAAAAACTATCCAGTTTTTAACTAATTTTCCCTCAAATTTTTATCCCCAAAAGGGCTTTCAAAGGGGGCGGTTTTCTGCTAGAATAGAAGAGTCTAAAATTTTAAAAAAATGGCGAAAAATAAGGGCTACACAGCCGAGGCAATAACGGTCTTGGAGGGTTTGGAACCGGTCAGAAAACGACCGGGTATGTATATTGGCACAACAGGCCCAGACGGCCTTCACCATCTCATCACCGAAATTTTTGATAACTCGCGCGATGAAGCGATGGGTGGTTTTGCCAATGATATTGAAATTGT
>JAUYPY010000042.1 GCA_030697445.1 bacterium
CCACGAGGGTTCCGAAACATCGGGCCAGTACGGATACCTGGAGCCGATGGCGGCAGGCAAAGCTGTCATCGCAACCGACAAACCTGTCGTACGCGACTACATTGAACACGACAAAACCGGTCTCCTCGTTCCACCCGAAAATGCCCGCGCGCTTCGCGCGGCAATTGAAAAACTCCTCGCCGAACCGCGGCTTGCCATGAGGCTCGGTCGAATGGCACAGCAAAAAGTCCTCGCCGAATTCACCAGTGAACATTGGGCGCGCTCGCTTGCCGAGATTTTTAAATCACTTGAGTAAGTTATCCACCGAAAATCCTTGCGTGATGTTCCATAAGAAATGCTAAAATAGACGCAGGTCCGTTTGCGGAATATAAACTCTATAACATATATATAGGGAGCTCCATATATCGGTATCGCGATGGGCGCTTCGTCTTGCAACTCTATATGGGTTTCAAGATAGAGCGTCCTGACCGCTATCGTTGCGAGCACCCACCTAACTTTGTTAGGAACTATATTCTCATGCGGACCGTATCTCGCCCTACTTGCAAAAGTAGGGCGAGATTGCGTTACGGAACACTGTGCTATAATTCAGATCACCTACAAAGGCCGTTTTTATTAAAAAAGAAAATAATATGAAGAACAAAAAAGGATTTACGCTTATAGAATTATTGGTCGTTATCGCCATTATCGGTATTTTGTCGTCGGTCGTGGTTGCGTCGCTTAACGGAGCACGCGACAAGGGCGGCGATACTGCAGTCAAAGCCAACTTATCTAACTTGCGTTCGCAAGCCGCTTTGTACTTTGACGATAATAATTCAAATTATGGCCCAAATACCGGAACGAGTTGCACGACAGCCGGAAGTGTCTTTACAGATTCCCGCGTCGCATCACAGTTGGTTGCGGCAGAAAAAGCATCTGGCGGCGGCTCGATCGCGACATGCGCCAACTCAACGACTTTGTGGGTCGCCTCCGTCCCCCTCCGCGACAAAACCAAGCAATGGTGCGTTGACTCAAGCGGCATCGCCAAAGAAGCATCCGCCAACACAACCACCATCCAGTGCGGAAACTAGTTTAGATTACTTGTGCTACCACCCTCTTAAATGTCTCCGGATGTTCATTCGCCAATTCGGAGAGCATTTTGCGATTAAGAATGATATTTTTCTTAGTCATTGCGCCGATAAACTTGCTGTAGGTCGTGCCGTGCGTGCGGAGCGCGGCGTTCAAGCGGATGTTCCAGAGCGTGCGAAAGTCATTTTTCTTGTCTTTGCGATGCGCAAACGAGTACTTACCGGCGTGTACATACGCCTCCCACGCGGCGCGCTCCTTCTTGGAACGGTCGTGGCGATAGCCCTTGGTCTTACCCAAAAGCTTTTTGCGGAACTTCAGCGCGTTTGTTGCTTTTTTTACTCGTGACATAAAATTACGCTAAATAGCGAGAAATTGTTTTTTTCTTAAATAATGTCTGCACCGAACGGCCCTTGCGAAACTGACTTCTTCCGGACTCCTTCGCGTTGAAATGATCCTGCCCCTTCGCGCGCGACATTTGTTTGCCGTTTCTCGTGATTCTTATTCGGTCTGTAAATGTTTTATTAACCTTCATATACTTATTGTTTTTCTATAATAATCGTCAAGCCCTTGGGGCCGCGGCGAATTGGATCGGCGATCTTGTACGCGGTCGGCACAATCTTGAGCATCCGATCCAGCCGCTCGCGTAGAAACTTTTCGTCAAGAAACTTCGCTCTTCCTGAGAGAAACAGTTCAATCTTGACGCGATTATTTTCCGCGAGCCACTCCCCCACCTTCTTCGCCTTGAGCGCCAAATCGTGCTCGCCTGTCCCTATCTTCACCTGCACGCTCTTTACTTCGCCAGCGTGACTTTTAGAGCGCGAGCCCTTCTGCTTTTTGCTCTCTTCGTACTGGTATTTCCCGTAATCCATCACTTTCGCAACCGGAGGCACCGCCTCGGGCGAAATCTCAATCAAATCGCTCCCAAACTCCTCGGCTTTTTTCAAAGCGTCCTGGAGCGGGAGCACGCCGAAATTCTCGCCCGCGGGTCCAATGACCCGCAGTTCTACGGCGCGTATCTGATGATTGATTCTTGCTCTTGAAGTGCTCACAAATTACTCAAAAATTACGGTTTGAATATCGTAACACAACCGTCAACAAGATGCAAAATCCTGTTTCTATCCCCATCTTATTGGCTCCTTGCCGTGCCGAGCGAGGTAGTTGTTTGTTTGGCTGAAATGCTTACAGCCGAAGAATCCGCTGTACGCGGAAAAGGGCGACGGGTGCGCCGCTTCAAGTACGAGGTGTTTTTCCCAATCAATAAATTCACTTTTCTTCTTGGCGTAGTTTCCCCAAAGTAGGAACACGAGATGTTCTGCCTCATCAGAAAGTTTCTTGATAACAGCATCTGTAAACACCTCCCACCCCTTGCTTTGGTGCGACCCGGCACTGTGCGCACGAACCGTAAGCGTCGCATTAAGCAAAAGCACGCCTTGTTTCGCCCATTGTTCCAAATTGCCGTTGGTGGGAGGCGTGCCTCTTATATCGCTCGCAATTTCTTTATAGATATTCGCAAGAGACGGCGGCACAACCGTTTGCTCCGGCACGGAAAAGCAAAGCCCGTGCGCCTGCCCGTCGCCGTGGTAGGGGTCTTGCCCAAGCAAGACAACTTTTGTCGCGTCAAATGGACATAACGCAAAGGCGTGAAAGATGAACGCGGGAGGTGGGAAAATTTTTGCAGAAAGGTACTCACTGCGCACAAACTCCGCGAGTTCTTTAAAATATGGCTTTTCAAACTCTTCGATGAGTGCATTTTTCCAAGATTGTTCTATCTTAACCATAGATTTATCTTATCATTTCTCGCGCAGTGCTTTCTCCAGGCGTTCCAAAGCAACCACAAACGCCGCGCGGCGCAGGTCGGTCTTAAGCGCGCGGAAGCGCGAGAAAATAGCGCGCGCTTCGCGCGCGAGCAGAACGCGTAACTTACGAAATACTTCCTTTTCCGACCAGTGCTCTTTTTTCAGATTTTGTTTCCATTCAAAATACGATACTGCAACACCACCTGCGTTCGCCAAAATATCAGGCACAACCGAAGTCCCGCGACGAAAAAGGATGTCGTCCGCCTCTGGTGTCGTCGGGCCGTTTGCAAGCTCCAAAATTACTTTTGCTTTCACCGCGTGCGCGTTCTGTTTGGTAATTTGATTTTCAAGCGCAGCTGGAATGAGGACATCAACCGGAAGCAAAAGAAGTTTCTCATTTGAGATAATGCGTGCACTAGAAAAACCGTGGAGCGTTCCGTGTTTTTTCTTGTACTCCAAAACAGCGGAAACAGAAAGCCCATTTGGGTTATAAACGCCGCTTTTTGAATCAGAGAGCGCGACGACTTTGTATCCATTTTCTTCAAACACGCGCGCCGCGTGCGCGCCTACATTGCCGATACCCTGCACGGCAAGGGTTGCTCCTTTCGTAATACCAAGCGACGCGCGAAGCGCATCAAAAACAAAAAATCCGCCGACTCCGGTCGCCGCGTTTCTTCCTTCCGAGCCGCTGTATGCGACGGGCTTACCCGTGAATGCCGCGCGCGTTTTGTCTCCGGTTATTTCTTTGTACTCGTCCGCCATCCATTCCATAATTTCAGGTGTCGTGCCCACATCAGGCGCAGGGATGTCTGCGCGAGCGCCGAGCACCGGAGCGAGTGCGCGTACAAACGCGCGCGAGAGCCGCTCAAGCTCTCCGCGGGAAAGTTTTTTTGGGTCAACGGTAACGCCACCCTTGCCCCCGCCAAACGGAATCCCCGCAACGGCGGTTTTCAAGGTCATCCAAAACGCAAGCGCGCGCACTTCGTTAATGTCCGTATCGTGGTGAAAGCGAATACCGCCCTTGTACGGACCGCGTAAATTGGAATGTTGTACGCGGTATCCGTCAAAAATGCGAACGCTCCCGTCGTCCATACGCACCGGAATCGCCACATTTATTTCCCGTTCCGGCTGCGCGAGCCGCGCGAGAAGTTCAGTCGAAAACTTCTTCACCTTTCCCTGCCCGAATATACCATTTCGGTACAGGCGGGCCGCCCGCGCCAATTGTTTCAATGCATTCTCAAACGGGTTTGCGTGCATAAAAAACTATCATACGCGCAAACACATAGAACATGCAACCAATTTATCTGCGGCTACGCGAACTCTTTTTCTTCTTCGTCGTCTTTTTTGCTTTTCGTTTCTTTGCCATAGGAGTGAAAAAATACTGCATAACTTTCAAAGCGTACAATTTTTCCGCCGACCTTCACAAAAAAATTGCATAGGCACATATATTATCGCGCGTCCGCGCGCATTGCACAACAAAACTTTCCGCAAAAGTGTGGACAACTTTTTTTTTAAATAAAAATAACAAAACCGCCGGATGGCGGTTTTGTTATTGGTTTGGAGATGAGAGGAATTGAACCTCCGTGCAAAAGATAATCGCATATGCATCTACAAGGTCTAGTTGTGTTTCATTTTTTAATTCATACAACTATAAACAAACAAAACATTGTATGAACGATTCTCTTGGTTTCAAAACGCGGTCGAGAAGAGCCGTATTTCTAGCCCTTGAATAACATTCTGTCCGGCCGCTCGGGCGTTGGCCGTAGAATGTCGCTTACGCCGAAGCGCGAGCGAAAGCAAAATCATTTACTCCAAAAAATGGAGAAACGATTGCCTTAGCAACTGTTTTTGCAGTTAGGTTTCCAACAGTTTACAGAGTTGTTGGAGCTCCACCTTGCACATACGAGATGTACGCTCTTGTCTATGCCTTGCATCCCCGTATTAAAATTATTGATTTTTCAACGAACGCATGATGTCGCGCTCCGCGTCCCGCCGCTTAAGCGTCTCGCGTTTGTCGTGCTTTTTCTTGCCGCGCGCGAGCGCGAGTCCCACCTTCACCTTCCGACCCTTACTATACACCGACACGGGCACGATTGTCAACCCTTTCCGGATTTCAATGCCGGCAAGTTCCGCGATTTCGCTTTTGGTAAGCAGGAGTTTCCGGTTGCGGCGCGAGTCGTAATCCTTTGGCGTATTTTTCGGCTGATAGGGCGGGATATACGCGTTGACCAAAAACACTTCGCCGCCGCGTACAATCGCATACGCGCCGTCTAGTGTTCCCTGTTTATTACGGAGCGACTTCACTTCAAACCCAAAAAGCTCAATCCCCGCTTCAAGCGTGCGGACAAGCTCATATTTGAAACCGGCTTTTTTGTTGTCCAAAAGGTGCATAGCGCAATAGTAGCACAACAGAAAAAAGAGTGATATAATACTTCCTTATGGAAAACAAAGAAAAACAGCCGAAAGACAAGGCGCCTCAATCGCTCGCGCGCCAAGGTGCGATTGCGCTTCTCATATTCCTAGTGCTAACGAGTGTGTACTCGTTCCTCGCGGAAACGAAAGGTACGCGCAAGGAAATTGCGCTTTCCGCGCTCGCGAAGGACATTATTGCTGGGAAAATTACTGAGATCACGGCGCGTGGAGACGAAATTGAAGCACATTACAAAGACGCTGCAGAAGATGCTCCGCGCGTAATTGCAAAAAAAGAATTCGGAGAATCAATTACCGAGACATTGAAAACGCTCGGCGTACCTGCGGAAAAAATGAGTGCGCTTTCAATTACCATCGCTAAACCGAGTGGGGTCGGTTACTGGGTCGGCAACATTGCGCCGTTTCTCTTGCCAATTCTCTTCCTTGGATTCTTAATTTGGTTCCTGTCGCGGCAAGTGCGCGGCGCGGGTATGCAGGCGTTTTCGTTTGGGCAATCTAAAGCGCGTATCACCTTCCCGCACGACAAAAAGCAGAAAGTGTCGTTTAAAGATGTCGCCGGCGCGAAAGAAGCGAAAGAAGAACTTAAAGAAATTGTAGATTTCTTGAAAAACCCGAAAAAGTTTCTAGACATCGGCGCGCAAATCCCGAAAGGAGTGCTTCTGATGGGCGCCTCCGGCACGGGCAAAACACTTCTTGCGCGTGCAGTCGCTGGCGAGGCGAATGTTCCATTCTTCTCCATCTCCGGCTCGGAGTTTGTGGAAATGTTTGTGGGAGTGGGCGCCTCGCGCGTGCGCGACCTTTTCAATATGGCAAAAAAGGCCGCGCCTTCAATTATTTTCATAGACGAAATTGATGCCGTCGGGCGCGTGCGCGGCGGCGGGATGGGCGGCGGCAACGATGAACGCGAACAGACGCTCAACCAAATTCTCGTTGAGCTTGACGGCTTTGAGCCGACCGACCGGCTGGTCGTGATGGCGGCAACAAATCGCCCTGATGTGCTGGACTCCGCGCTCGTTCGCCCGGGCCGCTTTGACCGGCGCGTGGTCGTTGATTTGCCAGATCGCGAAGACCGCGAGGAAATCTTGAAAATCCACGCGCGCGGCAAACCATTATTTGAAGATGTAAACTTGCGCGTTATTGCCGA
>JAUYPY010000019.1 GCA_030697445.1 bacterium
GCGCCAAAATAGCGTCCGCAGGCGTGTCGGTTCGCTTCAAGATATTCGCAATGCGCAAGGTAAGGATGGAAGTTTTTCCCGTCCCTGGACCAGCAACAACCATCACGGGCCCTTGGATTGCATCCACCACTTCACACTGGGCTTTGTTTAGTTTTTTGTAGAGGTCGTTAAATACTGTATCTGACATACGGACAGTTTTGCACAAACATGCAAACCCTGCTATAGTGAACGCGCCTGCCCCGCAAGGGGCGCTTAATGCGTAACAAGGCAATTATTAGTAATTTTCTATATTTAATTTTGTGATTGAAAAAGCAACGGTTCCCGCGAAAGAAAAGAAGGAAGTGAAAAAAGAAAAGGAGTCCCCTCACGCGAAAATACTTGCCGGTATTAAAAACCCGCCGAAAGTCGGCGACCTTGCCGAAGGTACGGTTATTGCGAATGCGCGCGGCCGCGTCTATATAGACCTGCCGCCTTTCGGCACCGGTGTTATTTACGGACGCGAATACCTCGCCGCGCGCGAAATTCTGAAGAAGGTCTCTATCGGCGATTCAGTAACGGCGAAAGTCGTGGAAACAGACAGTAAACACGGCTACATTGAACTCTCGCTCAAGGAAGCGCGCCAAGCGATGCTCTGGAGCGAAGCCGAGGCCGCGGCGCGCGAACGAAAACCCTTTGATGTAACGGTCAACGAAGCGAATAAAGGAGGGCTTATTATGGAATGGCAGGGCATCCAAGGATTTTTGCCCGCATCACAGCTCGGATCCGCCCATTACCCGCGCGTGGAAGACGGCGACAAGGACCGCATTTTGGACGAACTCAAAAAATTGGTGGGGCAAAAGCTTACGGTTGCGGTTATTTCCGTGCTTCCGAAAGAAGGCAAGCTCATTTTCTCAGAGAAAGCACTTACGGAAAAAGACCGTGCGCAAATGGTCGGCAAGTATTCAATCGGCGATGAAATGGATGGTTTCGTAACCGGCGCGGTGGACTTCGGCGTGTTTGTGAAAATTGAAGACGGGTTGGAGGGGCTGGTGCATATTTCCGAAATGGATTGGGCGCTCGTGGAAAATCCGCGCCTGCGTTACAAAACAGGCGATGCGGTGAAGGTGAAGATTATAGATATAAAAGACGGAAAAGTGTCGCTTTCTATTAAGGCCTTGAAACCGAACCCGTGGATGGATGCGGAAAAGCGATTTAAGAAAGGCGATCGCGTGCAGGGCGTGGTTATCAAATACAATAAGTACGGCGCGCTTGCTTCAATTGAAGAAGGGGTCGCGGGGCTCGTGCACATCTCCGAGTTCGGCGGTGACGAAACAAAACTCCGCAACTCGCTTGAGCTCGGAAAATCATATTCCTTCACCATCACTCTCTTTGAACCCAAAGAACAGCGCATGACGCTGTCGTATAAATAAAAACGAGTGTTTAATTAAACTGACTCATCGCTTTTTCGCGACCATCGGAAATTAAACACGCGACGGCTTCGTTTATTTTTTTGTACATCTTTTTGAGCTCGGAAAGCTCCGCGAGTTTGAATTTCCCAAGAATATGCCGCTCCACTGCCTCCTCACCTTTCGGCTTTTTGAACTTCCCGCCCGTAGTTATAGGAGAAATGCCGATGCGAATGCGTACAAACGCTTCGGTTTTGATTGCCTTTACGATTGATTCAACCCCACGATGCCCCCCAGCGCTCTTGTTGAAAGAAATTTTCAATTTTCCAAAAGGCAAATCCAAATCGTCGTGAATAACGATAAGCTTTTCTGCTTGTTTTGCGTTTTTTATAAGGGGCTTCACAGCATCGCCCGATTTATTCATAAACGAATCTGGAGTTATAAGCTTTGCGGACACATTTTTGAGCGCAGATACCGCCGCGCGCCCAGCATTGTGGCGCGTGTTTTCATATTCCGCCCCAGGATTTCCTAAACCAACCACAATATACATATAAATGTATTTCTACCACATTATGAGCGCGCGCGCCACACCTTTTTTCTTGTGTCGCACACAGTGTGCGCTATAATTGGGTGCGTATGGCGAAAAATATTTCAGAACTCCTTCGTTTTGCTTTAATCGCCGCCGCCATTGTCATCCCCTTTCGCCTTCTCGTTGCCCAACCTTTCCTCGTGTCGGGCAATTCAATGTTCCCGACTTTCAAAAACAACGACTACCTTATTGTAGACGAACTCTCGTACCGCTTCCGCGAGCCCGCGCACGGCGAGGTAGTTGTTTTCCGTTCACCAGTTGAGCCGAGCAAGTACTTAATCAAACGAATTATCGGAATCCCGGGAGAAACGCTTCGTTTTGCGTCTCCAAACGGGCTACTCGGCAACAGCGGATTTTCCTCCGACATCACGCTTAAAGAAAATGAGTACTTTGTGGAAGGCGACAACCGCGCCGAAAGCTTTGACTCGCGCTATTGGGGAACGCTCCCGCGCGCGAATATAAAAGGAAGGGCGCTTGTGCGCCTGTGGCCGCTGACGCAATTGGAATTCTTGCCGGGCGCAACTACCACACCTCTTGTTCCGTAATTATTATTTTTATGCACCCCACTATCTTACCGCCGCCAATCACGCAAACCGCAACGCGCGCGCCGCGCGCGCTCTCAAGCGTCGCGGATGTCGCGCTCCATTACGGCTTCATTCCTACGGAAACGCTTCGAATTTCAAAAGAGGACCGCGATAAGGCGCGCGCGCTGATGCAAGAGCCGCATGCTCCGCTCTCGCTCGCATACACGGAAGAAAAAATTGCGCTTATAAAATTGTACGATGAAGAAAAAATGGAACGCCTGCACCAGCCGGCGATGTTTTATCGCGAAGAGCGCAACAGCGCGCGCAGTATGCTCACGGTGCATTTGGATGTGCTCGGAAGCGTGCATAGCATCGCAGAAGCGATGCTAATTAAAACGGTTGTAGAAACATTACGCGAAGCGGGAAGCGCGCGCATCGCGGTACGCATCAATTCAGTAGGCGATCGCGATTCGCTCGGGCGTTTCATTCGCGAACTCGGCTCATTTTACCGCAAAAAAATTGCCGAGATGCACGCGCCGTGCCGCCAGGCGATCAAAGAAAATATTTTTGCCGCACTCCTATGCGAGCACGAATTGTGCATTGCATTCCGCTGCGACGCGCCGCGCGCAATCGGATTCCTTTCCGAGCCGGCGCGCGCACATTTCAAAGAAGTGTTGGAATATCTCGAGCGACTGGAAATACCATACGAACTGCACGAACACCTATTGGGACCATCTGGCGTGTGCTCGCAGACCGTGTTTGATATGCGCGATGAAAACGGCACTCTACTCGCTTCCGGTTTCCGTTACAACCATCTCGCACGGCGCGTTGGAGCGCGACGCGAGATTCCTGCTCTTGGCGCGACACTCTTCCTCTCAGGCCATGCGGATAGCGCGCGCTCGAAACGATTCACTCCATCAGCTCCGAAAGTATATTTCATCCAACTCGGGCCGGAAGCGAAGCGGCGCAGTTTACATATTATTGAAATGCTGCGGCGCGCTGAAATACCTCTAGTGCAATCAATCGCGCACGACAAACTTTCAACGCAGATAGCTCACGCTGAGTCCCTGCATACGCCTTTTTTTGTGATTATGGGGCAAAAAGAAGCTTCGGAAGGCACGGCACTTGTGCGCGACCGCGAACGCAGTTTCCAAGAAACGCTTCCAATACCAAAACTTTCCTCGTTTCTAAAACGCTTGATTGCATAGAGTAGAGATGGTATGATTGCCACTCTATGATGACCAACGCAGAAGTAGCGAGAAACGACGACGAGAACAATACAAGCGTCTTACGCCGCTTTACCAAACGCGTGCAGGGCTCGGGCGTTTTAAACCGCGTCCGCTCCATACGGTTTTTTGAGCGCACGCCTTCAAAATACAAACGCAAAGCCGGCGCTTTAAAACGCATTACGCGACGCGATGCTTGGAATGAGCTCTCTAAATTGGGAAAAGTAAAGGAGGGTGAGTACAAACGCGGCAAAAACAGCAAGAAATGATTGGCGTATTTTCCGTTACTAACCTCACCAAACATACAGCTCTTGGAACACGAGCGCATTTTTTTAATGTAAAAAACAAAACCGTTGGAAAAGCATTTTCCGTATCGCTCGTATTTGCCGGTGCGGCGCACATGCGCCGTCTAAACAGCGCATACCGCAACAAATCGTACACGCCGAATGTCCTCGCGTTCCGTCTTGCGAAAAATGATGGAGAGATATTTATATGCCCGACGGTTGCCGCGCGCGAAGCCCGCGCAGAAGGAATTGCGCTCTCGGAGCGCATTGCGTACCTCGTTATCCACGGTTTGCTCCATTTGAAAGTATATGCACACGGCGCTACAATGACACAGTCAGAGAAACGGCTGTGCAAAATTTTTAAACTGCAGCAACTAGACACTACACATCGTGGCGCAAAAAATCTCCTGCGGAATTGATATAGGAACCGACCGAGTAAAAGTGCTCATTGTGGAGCATGGCGTTCCGGTGCCGCATATTTTAGGGGTTGGCTCGGCAGAGAGCGGCGGGGTGCATCACGGATACATTCAAAATCCGGAAGAAACAACCAAAGCGATACGCGAGGCGCTTTCTGTCGCCGCAAAAGCCGCTGGTGTATTACCGCGACGCGCGCTCGTTGGCGCCGGCGGCATCGGTCTTTCATCAATCACCGCAACTGGCGCAATTGCGGTATCGCGTGCAGACACAGAAATTACCGAGCTTGATGCAAACAAGGCAGTTGAGGCGAGCCGTATCTCCATTCCGTCATCTCTACTACAAAACCGGCGCATAATCCACACCGCGCCGCTTCAATACAAAGTAGACGGCAAAATCGTACCATCCTCCCCCATCGGTTTTAAAGGAGCAAAACTTGAAGCTCGCGCGTTTTTCGTTACCTGCATGGAACAACACTTGGAAAATTTGGTGGAAGCAGTTGAGGCCGCGGGTATTACAGTTGAAGATGTTGTCGCCTCTCCGCTCGCCGCAAGCACAGCAATCTTGACGCGCGCGCAAAAAGCCGCCGGTGTCGTGCTCGCCAATATAGGATCTGAAACAGTATCTATTGCCGTGTTTGAAAATGGTTCGCCTATTTCAATAGAAGTGTTCCCAGTCGGAAGTATGAATGTAACGAACGACATAGCGCTCGGGCTACGCATTCCTTTGGAAGAAGCGGAGGGCGTAAAACGCGGCGCGATAATTGGTACGACATTTCCACAGAAAAAACTGGATGAAATTATCGCGGCGCGCCTCACGGATATTTTTGAACTGATTGAGGCGCATTTGAAAAAGATGGGGCGAAGCGGCCTGCTTCCAGCAGGAGTCGTTTTGACAGGCGGCGGCTCTGCCATTGCAACCATTGATGATATGGCGAAAGCGACGCTTCGCCTGCCTGCGCGCGTTGCGTCCGCCATCACTGGAGAAAGCGGTAAAAGCCAAATAAAAGACGCTAGCTGGTCTGTCGCGTACGGACTTGCAGCGATGGGGCTTGCGGAAACAGGAACAAGATTCTCGCTCGGAGTAGAAACCGCGCAGCGCGCGAAGCACACGATTGTGGAGTGGTTTAAGCAGTTTCTGCCGTAG
>JAUYPY010000023.1 GCA_030697445.1 bacterium
ATACGCCGAACCTTGCGTTCAAGGAGCAAAAGCAGGGTACGGTAACGAATGTGATGCGGCGAATGGCGCGGGCAACGAAGAAACTGGCAGGAAAAGGGATTCGCTCTCTCCATGTCGTCGTCGCAAACAAAGAGCGGGAAAAGCTCGTTGCGCTGATGGAAGAGGAAGGGGTGAAAGCGGTTTCGTACGGCAACGGCGTTACT
Source organism: bacterium (assembly GCA_030697445.1). Taxonomy (GTDB): domain Bacteria; phylum Patescibacteriota; class Minisyncoccia; order Phycocordibacterales; family UBA10002; genus UBA10002. Next base: position 204 of record JAUYPY010000023.1, read on the forward strand.
GCACGGGAGGCCGCCATTCGGTTCAAAGAAGGAGAAGGGGATTGCCTCGTCGGCACGGGGGCTAACTTCAGCGAAGGCGTTGATTTGCCGAAGAAAATTGCCGGAGCAATCTTTGCGCTTCGGCCTCCGTATCCGCCAATGTATGAGCCGCGGAGTATGTTTGAGGAACGGCGGTATGGCTCGCGGCGCTGGGCAATCTGGAATTGGCGGGTGAAGCTCTTCGTACTTCAAGTGCGCGGGCGAAACATTCGCCGCGTGGACGACCTCGGTGTTGTCTTCTTCATCTCCCAGCAGTTCCGCCGAATGGTCTTTGCGGCACTTCCGCAAACGCTTCAAGTTGCGTACAAAGGCGACTTGACGCTTGACCAGTGCGTTAAGGAGGCGATAGAGTTGGTGGGGTAATACCGTGCGGTACGGTTCTCTTCACTACGGAGCCGTATAGTCCCGTATGGTCATGTTTCCTCCAGCAAGTTACGGAGCGGTTTGGATTCGTCCAAGCCGCTTTTTTTATGATAAAATATAAACATGCTCAAGCGATTTTTGGAATGGATAGGTCTCAAGGAAAAACTACACAGCATTAAAGCACAGCCACCGCTCGTTAAAGAACGGGATTTGTGGTGGGTAAGCTTTGGTGAAAATGTCGGTTCAGAAATAAATGGAAAGAGCCGTTTGTTTTCTCGACCTAGTTTAATTCTCAAGAAATTGTCACGCGGGTTTTTTCTTGTTGCACCAAGCACTTCGCAAAAGAAAGAAGGAACATGGTATGTACCCATCACGCAAGAAAACAAGACAATGTATATCTGTCTGCACCAAGTTCGTACGATTGATTATAGGAGATTGTCTACGCGCTTAGGGCAAATTGACGGAGATGACTTTCAACGGGTTGCTGATGCTTTCTGGAGATTATACAGGAAATAAATATTCCCCGCCTTGTGGGCGGGGCCGCGGCGAATGCCGAATGTGTCTATATACTATATAACCGCCTTAATCTTTGCAAGATTGACAAAATATATTATCAATGCTTGAATACAGTAGAAAGTTCTCTGTCCGGCTTAGTATAGTTGCGTGTCCTACCGCAGAGTAGAGTGGGGTTCGGAGCAGGAACGACTTTGCTGTCGTTCCTGCTAGATTTTCCGGTCCAGTCACGCTCGGCAACGCAGCGTGCGCCTAAGTCCTGTTTAGTATTGTTCGGAGCGGCGAGTGATAAATCACTCGCCGCTTTTTTATGCCTACACTAACTTTTGCGGTCGTCAGAGTTAGTGTATTTGACTTTACTTTACATTATGTTAGTATTGCGAACAGAAAAAGAAAGGAGTTTATGAGAACTTTGTCATTATGTTTGATAGGAACTTCGCCATTGCTTTTACATCGCGTGGCGCGTCATCAAGAGCGCGAAAAGATTACCGCTCACGGTCATAGGGGCGAGTCGCTTGAAGAAGAAGCGCGAGAAGTAATGTCTCAAGACGAGTCAGGAAATCCAATGGTGCCTGTCTCATGGGTTTCGGACGCCCTCCGTATCGGCTGTTCACGGATTGTTCTTGAGGGGAAACAGATAAGCTTCTGCAAGTTTCAATCGGCAGTTCAGTTACCGACAGGTCTGCTCGCGCTGAAAGATACAGATAATTACACTCCCGCGCTGGAGGTCTATGCGAGCATGCAACATAGTGCGCCGGGTTCACGAAAGTCCATCGCAGTCGTTGCGCCGATCTTTCGGGACTGGACGCTGGTCTTGCCGATAGAGACGAACCTTGACGATGAATTGCTTATGCGAATCTTCAACGAAGCGGGAAGAGCAGGTATAGGCCTCTTTCATCCACCGAAGAAACAGTTCGGGCAGTTTCGATGTGTGGTTGAGCTGCGTAATGCGTAGTTCTGCAAAGTCCGACACTGTTCGGAGCCCCGACGATTTTTGTCGGGGCTTTTTTGTTGGCTTGACTATTTTATACCCCTTGTGTTATACTCTTTGTCAGACATTCTGCTTAGGTAGGCAGTGGTCCTTGAAGTTAAAACCTTAAAAGAAGGAGATGGTATGGCAAAATGGCAAGACCCTGACCTGGAAAAAGGTAGGGGAGCGCCGACCCATTCGGGATTCGGCTTAATCTGTAAAGTGGACGAAAACGGGCTCGTGTCCGTCTTGTGTATGGATTCGCTTGAAAATAATCCACGCACAGGACAAGATGAGATGAAATTACAGTTCCCGGGCGGTACCGGCATTGCTGGTGAGACCCCACTGACGACGACCACACGAGAGACAAGCGCCGAGGTTACTGTAGACCAACGGGCGCTTCCGTTGCGGCGCACCGAGTTGATTCATAAAGTCATAAAGCCTGGAGATGTGAGCAAGGGCGGGGGAATTCACACTCAGTATTTCTTTTTACTGGAGTTGGAAATCCCTGTGAGTTATCGGACTTTCCAAAAAACAGAAACGGATGGGACATTGTTGTTCCAGCCGAAGTTTTTGGAAATCGGCGAGTTTACGGAAAGTCGCCTGGCTAAGAAAACTCACAAAGAAGCGGCGGCAAATCTACTCCACCACCTTGCGGAAACGCACCATCTAAGTCCCCAAATTAAGGGGTCATACGGGGAAGTGCTTGAGCGCTTTCCGAAAATAAGGTTTTTTTGAACCGTAATATGGCACACAGCGCGCAAACCCTTCGGGTTTGCGCGCTCTTTTCTTTTTTGCTATAGTAAAATCTATGGTAGTCCGAATGCGTTCAACAAAAGGCCACCGCGACCATCGTCGCGCGCACCACAAGCTTTCCGCGCTTACGCTTTCGCCGTGTCCGGAATGTAAAGCACTGACTCCGCCACACACCGCATGCGCGAATTGTGGAAAGTATCGGGGGAGGGAAGTAGTTAAGATCATTGTAAAGAAATCAAAAAAGTAAAACCTTTACGAATCCTATGGCAAACAGGCACCTTGGCAGATCAATAGCGCTTCAGTCACTCTTTGAGTGGGATTTCCGCGCGCTTCCTGACAAAGCGCTCGCGGCAATAGAAGCGCGCAATATTGCGGAATTTGCCCCGGGAATAGAAGAGAATCCGTTTGTTCATACACTAGTCGGCGGCGTTCTTAAAAAACGAAAAGAAATTGATAACATCATCTGCAAGGCAGCACCAGAATGGCCTCTTGAACGCATTTCATATTTAGACCGCACCGTTCTCCGTCTCGGACTCTACGAGCTTTTGTTTTCTGATCGCAAAGAAGTACCGGCAAAAGTAGCGATTAACGAAGCTATAGAACTGGCGAAGACCTACGGCGGTGACGCGAGCGGCAGGTTTGTCAACGGCGTGCTCGGTTCCGTATATCGCGAGCTTGGCGAACCGGGCAAAAACGAAGCACCAAGAAAGCGTGCGCGGCCTGCGGAAGTGCCATATGAAAAAATGCTCATTCAGAAACTTGGCGGCGCGGTGGTGTATGCAAAAGACGGCGATGATATTTACTTAGCGCTCGTGCACGACATTTTCGGCCACTGGACTTTATCTAAAGGTAAGATTGGAGATGCTCCAGAAATCGCGAGCGAAAGCGTGGAAACCGGCACAGTGCGCGAAATTAAAGAAGAGCTTGGTCTGAATATTAAAATAAAAGAAGCAATCGGGTTTAACGAATATATCGCCTCCGATCCGGAGAAGGGCAAGATACGCAAACAAGTGCACTATTTTCTTGGCGAGTCGGAATTTGTGCCGCTTACACTAGGAACATCTGGAGGTTTGGATGACGCGCGGTGGTTTAAACTTCGAGATATCGTGAGTTTGAATTTTTATCCAGACACGCTTCCGATTGTCACGAAAGCCGTGAATATTTTACTAAAGAAATGAATTTTGACACATTCGAGAAAAAAATAGGCATTGTATTTGCGGACAAAGATCTGCTCCATACTGCCTTTACGCATCGCTCGTATTTGAATGAGCATCGCGGAACAAAAACCGAGCACAACGAACGGTTGGAATTTTTGGGTGATGCGGTATTAGAACTTCTGACAACCGAATTTTTATTCAAAAAATACCCGCATAAAGCCGAGGGCGATTTGACAATGTATCGCGCCGGGCTTGTAAACGCAGTCACGCTCGCTGGCGTCGCCGAAGGGCTCGGTATGAACGGCTATATGCTCCTCTCAAAAGGCGAGGCAAAAGACACGGGTCGCGCGCGCGAGGTAATTTTGGCAAACGCGATTGAAGCGCTTATCGGCGCCTTGTACCTTGATGGTGGGTACGCGAAGGCAGGCGATTTTGTGTCGCGCTTTGTGCTGTCGCTTACAGACCAAATCGTTGCGGAAGGGAAGTGGTTAGACGCAAAAAGCCATTTTCAAGAAAAGGCGCAAGACATCGCTAGCGTGACGCCCTTGTACGAAACAGTTCGGGAAACTGGCCCTGATCACGACAAACACTTCACAGTCGCTGTGTTTATAGGACGCGAAAAAGCAGCGGAAGGGAATGGTAAGTCAAAACAAGAGGCGGAACAAGCCGCCGCCGCGGCGGCTCTCAAAGCCAAACAGTGGGATTGACACTATATTACAGAGGTGCTATAATGGTGAATACCGGGCAGTGGGGAAGCGCCTGCGCCTCGGTCGTTAGTTTTAATCCCTTTTACTCTATATGGTTGAAACACTGTCAGGACTTTTGTTTTTTCTATCTGCGTTTTACGGTAATACTGAAATTTCAGTTGCTGCGCCTGCGCCATTGACGCCAGTCGCAGACAATCCGATAACGCTTGAACAGTATGTACGCGATTACTTCGCGGACAATCCGGTTCTTTCGGAAATCGCTAAATGCGAATCCCGTTTCCGCCACTTTGACCGAAACGGGGTACTCCGCGGCGATTACGACCGAAATGATGTTGGCGTGATGCAAATCAACGAACGCTATCACGCGGAACGCGCGCAGAAGCTCGGGTTTGACATCAAAACGCTTGAAGACAATTTGAGCTACGCGAAATGGCTCTACGAAAAAGAGGGCCTTAAGCCATGGGCATCGTCAGGCAAATGCTGGAAAGGCGCACAAACGCTTGCCGTAGCGAAAAACACGAATCAGAAAAATTAAAAGTCATACGCAACCCCCACACTTGATACCATCAAGTGTGGGGGTTTGCTTTACTCTGTCATTTTAGTGGATGAAATTGCCGATGCGTTTTTTCGGCATATTTATCGGAGGCGTGCACATAGCGGGTCGTCGTGTGAAGCGACTCGTGACCTAGGAGTATCTGAAGCGCCGCGGGGTTCGCACCTTGCTCCGCCGAATAAGTCGCAAACCCGTGTCGCAATGAATGTGCGGAAGTCGGTATGTTGATGTCGAGCAGTTCGCGGTATTCTTTTATTTTCATCTGCAGGTAGTTGGTGGAAATGCGCGCTTTTGTATTGTTTGCATTTTTGCCTCGATAGGGGATGAAAAGTGCTTGGTTGTCGTCGGCGCGCGTCTTTAGGTACTCCTTTATATGCTTCTGTGCGCGCTCGGTGAGGTACACGAACCGTTCTTTCTTGCCTTTTCCGCGAATAAAGACTTTGCCCGATGCGTCGAGACGGTTGCGGTCGAGCGACAAAAGTTCAGAGATGCGCATACCGGTAGAAAAAAGCGTCTCCAACATCGTGCGGTTGCGTAGCGCGATATTTTTGTTTCGTTCAAATTTGGTCGGCGATTCAATAAGGCGAACCAGCGCCTCAAACTCCGCGACCCGTGCGTGCGTCCGCGGCATCTTAAGTAGCTTAAGCGCCTCCGGCGCAACAGGCGCATCGTAGTCCATATCAATCAGGTACTTCAAGTATCGCCGAACGCTGGAGAGAGCGCGATTCACCGAGCCGGCAGAGAGGCGTTTGTGAGACGCTTGCGCACCGGCAGTTTTTCGGTCGTACGATACCAAATACGCTTTATACTGTTCCAGTGATTGTTTTTTTATTTTTTCAAACGGAATTTTTAATTCACGCGAAAGAAAATCGGAAAATGTTTTCAAATCGCGCTCATAATTGTAGAGCGTCTCGGAGGAGTAGTTGTTTGTTTGGATGAATAATAAAAAATCATCCGAATAGGGAAGTGTCTGTTCTTTCATAAAATGCGTTCTCTACTACTCAGTCCATTGCGTAGCAATGTACTGAGTAGTAGGGATATTATACTCAGTTTATATTTTCTTTCAAAGGGTGTTCCCCTATTGTGGCGGCAAAATACTCTTAATCCAATTCCAAAGCTTTACAACAAGCCCCCACGCGTACGCTAGGTTGTCGCGAGCCGCGGCTGAGTTTGCGATATCGCGAAGGTTATACCCGAGGTAGCCAAGTACGACAAGCGCAATCACAATAAGAAACACCGCTTTTACCAATCCCCTATTTTCGTTTATTTTTTTCATACGAAAATTATATCACGCGCAAAAGTTGCGTTATGCACAGTAAAGCGTATCCTTGCCGACAGATTGTTCCCGCCTCATCCCGCCTCATCGGCGGACATGCGGCGGGTCATAGAAAGGCCGTATGGACAAAAATACACTATTGACGAAACTCGCGTCC
>JAUYPY010000030.1 GCA_030697445.1 bacterium
AGGACTCGCGTGTCGTACCGGCTGAAATGCCTCCTGCCTTCGCTCTTGCCCCCATTGTTGTTTCCGTTCCTGCCAATACCCTTTTCCGCGATTATCGTGTGGAGGAACGTTCGGACGTCGGTCTGGAGTCGGCATAGGCGCAATAGGTGCGCTTGGAGCATGCCATACTTTTATTTTCTCTTCCACCACTGCGCGCGGAATCGCAAATTGCCGTCGCGATGCAGCAATCACTTGCGCCTTGAAACTTTCTTTCGGAGGCGCTATGGGAGGCAGAGTCGTTGCTGAAAACGGCGGCGAGGAAATGCCGTCTATCATTAGTTTCAAGTAAATCTGCACAAAACCAAGATTCACTAAATCCTCCGCCAGAAATTGCGGAGCAAATTCTTTTTCCAAAAACTCCGCATCGCGCGCACCGACACGGAATGTGACCATAGTGCCAATGTTACCGAACACGGCCGCGGCGACCTCCTCTTCCATTTGCTCAATGTATTGGTGCGCAATCGTGAGCGCTAGCTTGTACTTGCGCGCTTCGGAGAGAATGTCCGCAAAGCTCTTGTTCGCAAACGACTGAAACTCGTCTACATACAAATAACACGGGGCGAGGTTTTTTGCTGCGAGCTCCGGCACATCGGCGCGCGACATCGCAGCAAGGTACATTTTGGTTACAATCATGCTACCCAAAAGCTTCGCATTCCCATCGCCCACGAGGCCCTTGGAAAGATTGACGATAATAATTTTCCGCGCGTCCATCATTTGCCGTAAATCAAAACTGGATTTTTCCTGCCCGATGATGTTGCGTATGAGCGGGTTTGAGGTAAATTGACCGATTTTATTTTGAATAGCTGGAATTGCTTCTGCGGCAAATCGTTCCGTATATCCGGCGTATTCTTTTGTCCAGTATGTTTTAACGGATGGGTCGGTAATACGGGCGATGACTTTCTGACGATAATCCTTTTCTGCCAACATTCTGTTTACTCCAAGCAGTGTTGCTCCGGGATATTCGAGAAGCGCCAAAATAGTGTTTTGCAACATATATTGCATTCTGTCGGAGAAACTCTCTTCGCCAAAGAGTTTTTTGAAGGCGCTCATCAGCCCGCTGACCACGAGGTGCCTTTTTTCCGGACCGATGTCCTCCATTATGTTAAAGGAGACGGGGTGTTCCAAATCAAACGGCGCAAAGTAGAGCACGTCATTCACGCGCTCTTTCGGAATGTAATCCAAAAGCAATTCTGCCGACTTGCCGTGCGGGTCTATAAAAGCCAAACCGTTGCCGGACTGGATATCCTGAATCGCCATATTCTCAAGAAGCGTGCTTTTGCCCATGCCGGTTTTGCCGATGACATACATATGGCGCGAACGGTCTTTTTCTTTAATGCCAAACGGAATGCGCCTGCCGCGTGCGTCGGTTTGTGCGAAATAGGTAATTCGTTCGCCGGAAGACATAGTGCGCATAGTATAGCAAAGAAAAAAGGTCCAGCGCAGTGCACGCAGGACCTTTTGGGGGCATCAACGCATCGAAACGCGCATATGTTGCGGCGCGCGGCGCGCTGGCTCAGCAAATCGAGGCGGGGGCGGTGTTTTCTGTTTATGCTCCGCAAGGAGTGCGGTTTTTTCTTCCATTGCCTTTCTTTCCACTTCTCGCTGAATCTGTTTTACCTCTTCTTCAGTGATACTTCTTCCGTTTAGAGAATACCGTACTGCTGACATAATGATTTATTTTTTCACCGCTTTGACCAACCAACGAGGAACAAAAAAAGACACTACACCGTGTCTTCATCCTCTAACGCAGAAGTGTACGCCTCCCATTTATTCTGTCAACAAAGCATCCTGTGTATATCTATTTGACGGATTCCATAACATCCAACTTGTAAAGCCCGCATCATAGGTTGCTTGAATCTGCGCGCGCACCATATCCGCTGTATAGTCGGCGCCTAAGTCAAAATCCTGAAGCCACGGGCGGATTTTCTCCGGAGTTGTGGAAGCGCGGTCCCACGCGCGGTCAAGCGAATAGCGAATCACGCGATACGGCTCCGCCGCTGGATTTTGTATGCCGAGAAAACCAGTGGGGTAATGCGAAGGATAGACCATGGGGGCCACATAATCAAAATGTTTGAGCGCTACTTCAAGCACTTGCCCGATATTCAAATCATCTTTGTTGGTTGTGGTCATGCCAAATAGGTCGGCGGAAATAACCGCGCCGGTTGGTTTAAGTTCTTGCGCAAGAAAAGAAAAGAACTCGCCAAGCACTTCGCTTTTAACGCGCCCACTACTCCACGGATACGCGATGTCGTTCATATCGCCATCAGACGGAAAACGAACATAGTCAAAATTGAGTTCGTCAAAGCCAAGTGCATATGATTCTTTCGCAAGAGCAACGGTATAATCCCACGCTTCGCGCGCGCCGACATCAATCCACGCCAAGCCCTTGCGATCGCGCCACACCACGCTGTCAGATGCCCTCAAAACCGCCCAGTCCGGTCGATACGCTGCAAGCTTAGGGTCTTGAAACACGGAAATGCGGCCGATAACATAAACACCCTTCTCGTGTAGTCGTTCAATAAACTCACGAATATCCGGAATGCGGTTTTCCGACGCATCAACTGCCGTCAAAATTGGATTTTCAACAGAAAATGCGATTGTGCCGCTGTAGTCCTTTATATCAATTACGGCTGCATTAAGTTCGCTTGTATCCAAAAGAGAAATAAGAGCTTCACGCCGCGCCGAGTGCCCCGCCACATAACTTGTCATATACAGTGCTTTGAGCGGCTGCGGCGTTGCAATATGCGTCGCGCGCCACGGCGCAGGAAGCGCCGTGGCGGCGGTTGCCGCGGCAATGTCGTACACGACGTTGCCGCGTTTAGATAAAAATATCCATATTCCGAATACCAACGCGCCACAAAAAAGAACCGCTATAGCAAGGCCAGTTCTTCGTGCCGTCCGTAGTCGATTCATAATAATTAAGAGAGCGTGTTATCCGATTTTATTTTCCTATATTCCCTATACGCGGAAATAAAAAGAAAAAACGACAGCAAAAATTGCGCAATAGTTTTCCACGACAGTGGGACACCGATAAGCGGTAATACCGCAAATACCACGCTTGCTATAAATACAGTGCGTATGAATGACATAGTATTGGGAGTATAACATAATATTTTTTTATGATATACTTCATCCTAGATTTTGAGAAAGGAAAAAATGCATGCATATCGTTGGGACAGGAAATATCTCAAAGACAAGCTAACAGAATTTGATGGCGGGCAGTTCTTAATGGACACAAAAGAAGGACTTATATTCAGGGGCGAGATAAAAGAATGCGTCATTCCGAACGACAAAGCGAGAAGGGTTTTGGTTTCTTTCAGTTGGCTTTGCGAACGCCGATTGTTCCTTGATGAGTTGTGGAAACCGAAGCCGCGATGGGTGCTTATCGAACCGCCGCATGGATCTTCGTTTCTTGATGTGGAATTTTCCTCCTATTACACGCAACAAGACGAAGATAGGGTAAAAATGTGGGGAACATTCGGCGAGGTATGTCGTTTTTTCAGAAAAGAGGACCATACGAATCTGATACGGGACGAAGACCGCATCGTGTCGTATTGGGAGTTGCATAAGTTAAACTTCTTCCGCGCAATTATTATTGCGTTTAAAAAGTAAATCCGCCCCGAGCTTGTCGAGGGGCGGATTTAATTTTGCACTATCACCACAAACTCCCCTCTTACTTTTTCTTCGTTTGTCTTGAAAAACTCCAAAAGCTCCGACGCCGAACCGCTTTTTATTTCTTCATGAATTTTTGTAAGTTCGCGGCAAATTGTAATGCGCTTTTCCGGTGCATGTTTTTGTAATGACTCCAGCGTCTTCAAAATCCGATGCGGGGATTCGTAAAAAATCATCGTGCGCTCCGAGGTGGCAATTTCTTTGAATAATGTCTCCCTCCCCTTCTTGTGCGGCAAGAATCCCAAGAATACAAAATCATGTACTGGTACGCCTGCTATTGAAAGCGCGGCCGTAAGCGCAGAGGCCCCCGGTACTGATTCTATCTTCACTTCTGGCAGGGCTTCGCGCACTTTCTGCACGAGCATCGAACCGGGGTCGGAAATCCCTGGCGTACCCGCATCCGACACCAGCGCGACATTCTTTCCATCTTGCAATAGCGCGCACACTCGTTCCGCGCTCACTCCGCTTTTTTGCTCGTTGTACGCAAACAACTGCTTTCCAACTACCTCGTATTTTTCAAGCAGACGCTTCGTCATGCGCGTATCCTCGCACAAAATTACATCAACCTCTTTCAATACACGCAATGCTCGCAGGGTGATATCTTCAAGGTTTCCTATCGGCGTTCCAACCACAAATAATGTACTCATAAATTTGATTTCAAGCGCCATACACGAAGTACAGATTGATTTAAACGCTCCTCCGAAATGCGACCAGAAATAACTGCCCATTCAACGGCTTTAATAATCGGCTCATGCAGTTTAGTGGTATAAGTACTAATAATCATATCGGCACCCGCTTCAATGGCCTGCACAGCGGCTTCTTCAGTTGATATGTTATTTATTCCTTTTGTAGAGGCCATTTCAATGTCGTCGGTGATAATCACCCCATTATATCCCCACTCGTTACGGAGTATGCCTGTGAGAAATGTTCGCGAACGTGTTGCCGGAACATCATCAATACTTCCATAAACAATATGTGCAGTCATCAAAGGCACTTCTGGTAATCTTTCAAGAGCGAAATGAAACGGCTCCAAGCTTTTTGAAATAGAAATTACTGTTTCGTAGGCATTTTTTTGATGCGGATCAACCCTAATCGCTCCGTACCCAGGAAAATGCTTAAAGACAGGAATCACGCCTGCCGCTTGATATCCGCGTGCCATAGCGACACCAAAATCCGCGGTAATGTTTGTGGTGGTCGCAAAAGTCCGGTCATATAAATAAGCCAGTTTATCCGGTACATAATCAAGTACAGGCGCAAAGTTCATATTAATACCTAGATTCTTAAGTTCCGTTCCTCTTTTTTGCGCCACACGAAATGCTTCTTGTTTATTTTTAATATCTTTCTCTGCGGTTAGTTCAGACAAAAAAGGGAAACGAACAACGGTACCCCCCTCTTGATCGACTGCAATAAAGAGAGACGGCACTCCGGCTTCAGACGCAAGTTTTTGCAATGACGCAGAAAGATTTCTGCTCTGTTCTGCGTTTTCTATATTATGTCTTAAAAGATTTACTCCGCCAATACCATACCTTGTTATCAATTGCTTGATATGTTCATCGGGGACTTTTGTCGCAAAACCAAAAATCATAAGTTGCCCAATTCGTCTTTCCAAAGAAAGATTTCTGATTTTCTCAAGCAGGACTTTTTCCTTGTCAATCGTCGGAGAAGCATCGATGTCGTCTTTTTGAAATGGAACTACATATCCATGAAATAAAAAAATGGGTGAAAGAACGATACCGAGCACCAAAAGTATTTTCAGATTTGTATTCATACATATTCACTATTCTGATATTCTCAAGAACATCAGAATGGGTGGTGTGCCAATGCTTATTCTAATGTTCTCAAGAACTTCAGAACATACTCAGCGCGGTCGGTAAGTTTGTGTCGAATAGAAACACTGTCGGACTTTTTAAGCACCAAACCAGCAATCGCAAGACGGCGCAGGTGGTCGGCGGCAGTCTTATAGTTGATATCAAGCAGTTCAGTGATTTCATCTACAGACATTTCCGGTGTATTCTTCAGAATCTCCATAATCTGAATGCGCCGATGATTTGAAAATCCGCGCACCAATCGCTCAAGCGTGCGATAATTCTTTGCCTCTTTATTTTTATTCATAGTGCATCTAGTAGTTATGTTCTAATGTTCTCAAGAATATCAGAATACAAACTACAGTGCAACACGCAACACAAATTACTGTATACCAGCCATTTGCAATAACAAAGATACGGCGGGCCTATGCGGATTTGGAAGCGTGGACGGAACATACCATCCTGCTTCTGCGATTTCTATTCCGTCAACATGAAAAATGGGATTTTGCACTGTCGCACGGAAACAAACCACAGTATCGCGCTTGTGTTCTTTTCGGCTTTCATATTCTCCAATCTTTTTTATACCGTCGAGTACAATACCAACCTCTTCTTTTATCTCCCTACGCGCCGCCTCTTCATAAGATTCGCCGCGATGAACACCACCGCCGGGAATCGTCCACTCCAGATGCGCGTATCCCAAACGAACCAAAAGTATTTTCCTCTCCCACACAACAAGCACTTTTACCCCACGCGTACGCGGTTTAAAAATAAACCAGTAAAGCCGTCGAAATGGATTTATGGTATTCCAGAACATGTTTATAAAGAATCTCTTCATATTTTTGCGATATTTATTTATTCTAATGTTCTTGAGAACATTAGAATAGACCAAATCCTGCGATTACTTACTAACTAATATATCTGCGACTTTGTTGGTCTCACCCGCGCCAAGTGTAAGAACGAGGTCTCCTGTGCAGGAGAGTTTTTGCGCACATACAGCGGCTTCGGCAAATGTTTTTACGAAATATGCGGACCGATTGTTTTTCTTGATTTCCGTCACTACCATTTCTGAACTGATGTTGCCCGGGTCTTGCTCACGCGCAGGATAAATCGGAAGGAGTATGACGGCGTCGGCGTGCGAGAAGCATTTCCCGAATTCAGAAAGGTGCTGTTTGGTGCGAGAATACAGGTGCGGCTGGAATACGACGACAATCTTTTCCGTAGGAAATAGTTCGCGCGCGCCTTGTAGTGTTGCAGAAATCTCGGTCGGATGATGACCGTAATCGTCGTACACCAGCGCGCCATTTTTTGCCTTACCGCGATATTCAAACCGCCGCCATGTACCGGAAAATTCGGAAAGGGATTTAAATGCGGTCTTTTCTGGAATCTTTAAAGCGCGAGCGACAGCGAGCGCGGCTTTTGCATTCTCAAGATTGTGTTTGCCGGGAACCTTTAATGTAAAATCTGTTGGAAATATCGGACATCCGATGTTGGGGGCTTCAAACATCGGATGTCCGACAATAAAGCCGTCTTTCGGTACTTTCGCCGCAAGCTCAGCGAAAGCACTCTTAATGTCGTCCAGGTCTTTGTAATAATCCAGATGGTCGGCATCAATGTTGGTTATCACAAGAATCTTCGGCGACAAATTCAGAAACGAACGGCGATACTCGCATGCTTCTACTACTAAGTATTTACTTTTTCCGGCAATAAAATTAGTTTTAGTGTCATTTAAAAAACTCCCGACAATCACCGTCGGGTCCAGTCCTGCATCAATCATTATCTTTGCAATCATCGCAGTCGTGGTTGTCTTGCCGTGCGTACCGGAAATCGCAATCGTGTATTTTTCTTTAGAAATAATCCCGAGCACTTCGGGGTATGAGAGCATCGGAATCCCGCGCTTTTTCGCTTCCGCAAACTCAGGATTATCGGGAGTTACGGCAATGGTATAAATTACCAAGTCGCAATCCGCTGGAACATTCTCGGCGCGCTGGCCAATTGAAACCTTCGCGCCGAGCTTCCGCAACTCTTCCGTTACTTCGCTCTCCGCCACATCCGACCCGCTTACACTTATTCCAACACCCTCTCGACTACGCTCGGGGTAAAGAAACATCCGCGCGACGGCGGAGGTGCCGATCCCGCCGATGCCGATGAAGTGAACAGTTTTAATTTTTGAGAAATCTATTTTAAACATTTTACAATTTTCACAAACTGCGCTCCCCTATCATACTCGTTCTTGAACCATTTTCCGAATGAGGCGAAGGAGGGAGAAAAGAGAATAAGGTCGCCCTTTTTTGCAATTTTCATCGCTTCTTCAACGCATTCTTTCAGAGTTTCTTTTTTAAAAATTGGAAATTGATTGGAAATTGGAAATTGGAAATTGATAATTAGTTTTTCTGTACCAGATTCCTTCAGAAAAACTACTGCCTTGCAGTGATTCGGAATCTCTGCGACCAATTTACTCATATCAAGTCCTTTATCCGTGCCGCCACAGATTAAAACAATATCCTTACCTAGCGCGCGAAGCGCAGCGATGGTCGCATCTGGCGTTGTTGCATTGGTGTCGTTGTAGATTTTGATACCGCGCACTGTCCGAAGATATTCCAATCGTCCCGAAATGCCTTTGAATAATTCAACCGCTTTCCGAATCGCCAGCTCGGGGATTTTGAAGTGCCGCGCCGCGGCAATCGCGCAAGCGATATTTTCGCGATTATGTTCACCGAGTAGTTTGCTCTCCCATTCTTTTGGAACATCAACAGAACGAGCAACGATTTTCTTTTGTGAAGAAACAAACAGTGAAGCTTGTTCACCCACTACCAACACATCATTCTTTTTCTGATACTTAAATATCGCCGTTTTGTCTGCAAAGTATTTCTCGCGGCTTGCCGTGAGCGAAGTCGAACGGTAATACGAAAGATGGTCGTCAAGAAAAGTTGTAAATACCGCAACCTGCGGAGAGATTTTTGCATCGTGAAATCCTTGCAACTGCCATGAGTCCAGTTCAAGTACGACAATATCGCCAGATTTTACTTTCTTAAGCAACGGTAGTGTGGCTTCTGGAACAAGGTTGCCGGCTTTGAATACAGAACCCACCACCCCGCCTTCGGCACCCCTCCTCAACCGAGGAGGGGATGAAGAAAGAATTTCATAAATAAGTGCAGTGGTAGTGGATTTTCCGCGTGTACCCGTTACACCGACCAGAAGTACTCCTTTCGGCATCAGTTTCGCGAAGAGTGATGCATCCATCTCAATCGGGATTTTGTTTTTTCGCGCTTCGGCGATATATGGTGAATCAAGTGGCACTCCTGCAGCTTT
Organism: bacterium; assembly: GCA_030697445.1. Classification (GTDB taxonomy): domain Bacteria; phylum Patescibacteriota; class Minisyncoccia; order Phycocordibacterales; family UBA10002; genus UBA10002. The sequence continues at coordinate 8,826 of JAUYPY010000030.1, forward strand.
CAAAATAAAATCTCGATTTCTGAAATCTTCCAATTTATGTTCGCCGAGCGTGTAGCGTATATTTTTATATTTCCGGAGCTTTTTAAGCGACGACCCGAGCGCAGTCGAAGGTTTTAAATCAGTCACAATAAGTTCCGCTCCATGTTCGGCAAGAAAAACCGCATCGCCTATGCCGCGCCCTAAAAGCCCGAGCCCCATAAGCGTTACTTTTTTGCCTCTGAAAAATCGCTTCCAGTCCATAAGAAATCACACTAACAAAAAAACTAGAAAATAGAAAACCCCCTCACTTGTCGGACAAGTGAGGGGGTCGCGATTGCGAACAATTATTATGCCGCAACCAACTGTCGGTCTGGTCGGCGGGTCGTCGTCCCCGCCCGGCGACCATTCGTGGAGCGCGCGAGGGCTTCCAGTTCCGCGTCCAAATCAATTTTTGGTACGGAAACAGAAGGCAGGAAGGAAGCGGTGGCAGGTGTCCATGTCTTCAACTGCCCACACGCCTCATCGTACTCCGCCATTGTTCCCCACAACCACAATCCATCACGAGGCACAAAAACAACTTTTTGGCCTTGGTGAATTGTTTGATTCTGGCCGGTCGCAAACACAATCCCGCCGGGAGCAGCCTCAACGCGTCGCAACTGACTCCAAAAGAGGCGTATTTCTTGACCTCCAGTCCCGTTTAGCACTGGGTCTGGCTGAACAAATGCCCATGTGCGACAACGTTGAACAACTCTGCCTGTTTTTACTGTCTCCTGCCGAATAGCAGTTTTCATAATTTAATGAACAAAAATACTTTCCGTAACAAAGGGCGCAACCGCGCACTCGTTTTCGCATATTCCAATATGCAAAAACGCTTCAGGAAAGCATTTACTGTCTGTGTGCCAGTATAGCACACCCCATATAAAAGTCAATGGGCACGGAGAGACTCGAACTCTCAACCCTTTCGGGATACGGTTCTGAGCCGTACGCGTATACCAATTCCGCCACGTGCCCGTTTACCAAATGCGCGCACTAGGATTCGAACCTAGGACCCCATCAGTATCAGTGATGTGCTCTACCAACTGAGCTATGCGCGCGACATACACGACTATACCAAAAAAACCGCATAAGAAAAAGCGCCCGTGATGTTTCTGCATCTGGGCGCTTTTTCTTTTTTATCCTCCTTTTTGTTCCGTTCGTTTTTGCCGGTCTTCCCCGACTTCCATTCCGTTTTAGGTTTCGGAAAAACCCATGCTCCGCTTGTGACGGAATATGATCGACCTGTCAGTCCTTCATCTTTGAAAAAACAAATATGAAAAACGATTTTCACCTTGAATGATTCCACGAGCAGCTTCCGCTACCCGTGCCTTGTTACGACTTAGTTTTTGTCACCGAGCTTGCCTTAGGACCGCGCGAGGCGGCATTTCGGGCATTCCCGGCTCCCCTAACTTGACGGGCGGTGAGTACAAGACTTGAGAACGTATTCACCGCGGTTTGCTGACCCGCGATTACTAGCGATTCCAACTTCATGAGGTCGAGTTGCAGACCTCAATCTGAACTGGGGCTATTTTTATAACGATTGGCTCAGGGTTGCCCCGTCGCGACGCGTTGTAATAGCCATTGTATTGCGTGTGTAGCCCAGGGTATCAGAGGGCCATGCGGACTTGGCGTCATCCCCGCCTTCCTCCCCCGATTTTGTGCGCGAACCAACGGCTCATGCGCAAAATCGGGGGCGGTATCGCCTGACAAATATAACAGGCAACGAGGGTTGCGTTCGTTACCCCACTTAAGGGAACAATTCAAATCACGAACTGACGACAGCCATGCAGCACCTGTCTAGGAGTCCTTGTGAGACGCTCTATATTTCTACAGAGCTTCACCTAGATTTCTAACCCTGGTAAGGTTCTTCGCTTACCATCGAATTAAACCACACAATCCACCGCTTGTGCAAGTCCCCGTCTATTCCTTTGAGTTTTAGCCTTGCGGCCGTACTACCCAGGCGGTTCATTTAACGCGTTAGCTACGCCACAGAGAGGGTCGATACTCCCTATAGCAAATGAACATCGTTTAGGGCGTGGACTACTGGGGTATCTAATCCCATTCGCTACCCACGCTTTCGTGCTTCAGCGTCAGAAATGCACCAGCAAGCTGCCTTCGCTTTTGGCGTTCCCCACGATATCAACGGATTTCACCCCTACACCGTGAGTTCCGCTTGCCTCTTGCATCCTCCAGTCCCGCCGTTTCCCGCGCATGCCTTCGGTTAAGCCGAAGAATTTAACGCAAGACTAACGGGACCGCCTACGCACCCTTTACGCCCAGTGATTCCGGATAACGCTTGGGGCCTCTGTATTACCGCTACTGCTGGCACAGAGTTAGTAGCCCCTTATTCTCGAACTCATCAATAAACTTTGTAGTCCGCAAAAGAAGTTTACACCCCGAAGGGCTTCGTCCTCCACGCGGCGTCGCTCGATCACGCTTTCGCGCATTGTCGAATATTCTCGGCTGCTGCCATCCGTAGATGTATGGGCCGTTTCGCAGTCCCATCGGCGGGGGTCACCCTCTCAGGTCCCCTAAGCGTCATAGCCTTGGTAGGCCGTTACCCTACCAACTAGCTGATACTGAATAGGCCCTTCCAGAAGCGTCTTGCGACTTTACTCCGACGCCTTTCGGGTCGGAGACTATCAGGAATTACCTCGCCTTTCGGCGAGCTATGCCTGACTTCTGGGGAGGTTCCTACTTATTACTGCCTCGTCTGCCGCTGATACGGTATTGCTACCATACCCGCTTGACTTGCATGCCTTATCCACGCCGCCAGCGTTCATCCTGAGCTAGGATCAAACTCTAAATTAAAATCTGTCCACAAAAAATTTGTAAAACAAATTTTGAACGGAACAAAAAGGAAGATTAGAATTTAATTTCGCTCTTTGGAATCAAAATACTTAATCACTAGGAATTTACTTTACTTGCACTTAACCCCGACAACCCGTCGGGATGTTCTCAATACTACTTCTTCAATTTTCAACGAACGCGCCCCTTCACAGGGCGTATCTGACAGTATATAGATACCGTAAAACAAGTCAACCCCGTGCCTGCCACTTCTCCACCGTAACCAAGAGCGGGCTCGCGATGCAGATGGAGGAATAGGTGCCGGCGATGATGCCGATAATGAGCGCGAGGGAAAAATACTGCGTAGAAACTGGACCAATGAAATACAGAACCACTAGCGCGATAATTGTGGTAAGCGAAGTGTTGATGGAGCGGCCCATCGTGGCGGCGACACTTTCTCCAACCACTGTTTCAAATGACTTGTTCTGGTTGAGTGTTTTGTTCATTCGCAAATGCTCGCGCACGCGGTCAAACACCACAATCGTGTCATGCACCGAAAATCCAAGTACGACGAGAAGCGCAGTTACAAACAGCGTATCCAATTCCACTCCAGCACTATGTCCGAGGTATGCAAACACACCGACCGGAATCAAGACATCATGCAAAAGCGCCACAATCGTAATCACGCCATATTTCCACGACGACACGGGCTCCGACACTTTCCGAAACGCAAAGGTTATGAAAAGAACGATGCAGATAATCACGAGAGCAATCGCCAAAAGCGACTTCAGCGCCGCTTCGCGGCCAAGCAAAGGCCCGATAGAATCAAAACGAACTTCGGTTGCCGCGTGCGCGCCGCCAAATGAAAGCTCAGTCAAAAGTGCACGATGCTCATCATCTGTAAGCTCGCGCAGGCGAATAATAAAACCACTCTCGCCAACGGAGCGCACCGATGCATATGCGTCAATCGGTGCAAGCACTTTCTCTATGTCCGTCTTTTCGGGCATACCGCTTGAATAATTAACTTCCAACAGCGCCCCGCCCTTAAAATCAATGCCGAGGTTCAGACCCCACAACGCGAGCGCGGCTAGAGACGCGACAACGAGAATGCCGGAGACGATATAAAAGAATTTTCGGTGTGTTATGACAAACATATATTTTATTTAATTCCGCTTCCGAACAAAAACCGCGCGACGCTCCCGTTACTTTGCGTACCGAGTGCATACAAAAACATTCGCGATGCGGTGATTGCAGTGAACATACTTACGACGACACCGAATCCGAACACGAGCGCGAACCCGCGCACCACGGGCGTTGCGGCAAAGTAATACAAGATAATAGCCGTGATGATGCTAGAGGTATTCGAATCGCGAATAGAAGGCCACGCGCGCGCAAAACCTTCTTTCAGCGCATCGGTAACTACTTTTCCTTTTCGCAATTCTTCTTTGAGCCGGGCGAAAATAAGAATGTTTGCATCTACCGCCATACCCATAGAGAGCACAAACCCAGCAATACCCGCCGCCGTGAGCGTTACCGGAATCAACTTAAAAATCGCGAGGTTCAGCGCCACATACGCACCGAGCGCGAGAGTTGCGAGAAGACCGGGCAAGCGATACCACAGCACCAAAAACGCGGCGATAATGGCAAATGCCCATAGCCCCGCGCGCACGCCGGCAGCAACCGCTTCAGTGCCAAGCGATGCACCAATGGTCTGCACCGATGCAAGCGCGACCGGCACCGGAAGCGCGCCGTAATTTAGGTCGCGCACAAGCGTGCGCGCTTCTTCAATTTTAAAGTCGCCGGAAATCTCGGTACTGCCGCTTGCAATCTCTTCGCGAATCACCGGAAGTGAAATTGGCGTGCCGTCCAAGAAAATGCCAAGCGTCTTCCCCACATTTTCTTTGGTTAATTTTGCAAAAAGTTTCTCGCCTTCGCTCAGCCACGCGAGCACGACAACCGGCTCGCCTGTTGTCTGGTTGAACGAAATCGTGGCGCGGCTTACGAGCCGCCCCGTGAGCCCCGTGTCTGTAAAAAGCTCATCCGCTGTTTTCTTTTTAATTTCTTCTTCCGAAAATCCAGACACATCTTTCATCAACTTAAACTCCAAAAGCGGGGTCTTGCCGATTTGCGCCGCTGCCTCCTTAACGTCCGTAATTCCCGGCAATTCCACAATCAAACGATTCTCACCGGCGCCGAAGGCGCCGCCGCGCTCAACTTGCACAATTGGCTCAGATACGCCGAATAGGTTCACGCGCCGCTCCACCACATCGCGGAGCGACTTCATTGCGTTCGTTACTTCTCCAACGGGCACTGACTTGGTATCGGCGCGATACACAAGGTGCGCTCCGCTCTTCAAATCAAGCCCGAGACGGAACGCAAACCGCCCGCCGCTCATTTCACTTTTATACACAAAAAACCCGACCAACGAGGCCGCAACAAAAATCACTATGGCGATTATTCTATGTTTCCACATTACCACCGCATACTAGCGAAACCGCTCAAAAGAATCAAGAAATCAAAAGAAATCAGCCGCTGCATGAAAGTTTAGTCATTACGACTATACCCTTTCACACAAACGGCTGCTTATTCTTGCAATGGTGCGTGGCCTGTCACCGGACCCTGTGATTATCTCGACAGGATCGTATGTTGGTGGCTTTCGGCTTTCGCCTGTGGTCTCACGCCTCTCCGGTTATAACCCATAGTCGGTTTGTCCCGGTCTGGCTACAAAACCAACTATGGTTTTTTGTTCGCAAGAATTTTCTTTTGAGATGGGAAATTCGTCATCCTCCGCCTCAAAGAAATAATCTTCGCAGGTGTGCTTGAACATTCAAATCACCCCCTTTCTAAAATAGAGCATAACATACCCCATTCTAGAAGTCAATCCCCCCGTAATGTAGCAGTGGGTGGAATTGTCAAAAAACCCTTGTTTTGAGCCATAAAATCAAACTCCGCTCCTTGAAAGCAGAACCTTAATCGTCTTCAGCGCAATTTTTACATCCAAAAAGAACGAGTGGTTTTTGATGTAGTACAAATAAAATGAAATTTATTCTTTCACAGAATACTGATGAATGAGCGAACTGATAAAGGTTTGGTACGGAAGACCTTTTCCAGCGGCAACTGCTTTAATTTTGCTCAATGCCTTCTGCGATAAACGAATATTGATAGTACGAGGTTTGCTGAGTGTAAAGTTTGCATATTCCTTATAACGGCGTACTTCTTTTTGCGCACCCTTAACACGCTTGAGTTTTCCCGACTCAAATCTCATGAGGATGTTTTTTTCATCTTTGGTTAATATGCTTTTGTTCATATGTTTTTTTGAATATATTTCTTCGTCGCTTTTCTGCTTGGGATAATCGTCTTTAAAAAGATTTTCTCTTCATCTTCTGCGAAAGGAACAAGATAGACATAGTCATGCAGACGAATAACAAACAATTTCTGGTTTGGGTATCTTTTCTCGTTGGGATGCTGAACGATATCAAGTATGTCTCCTTCTTCAATCGCTATGAGTATTTCTTCAAAACCAACTCCTCGTTCCTGTTTGAGCAAATCATTCTTCTCCAAATCCCAATCGAAATACTTCATATATACATTGTATACGAAACACGCACCAGTTGTCAATGTGAATCAAACTCCGCTCCTTGAAAGCAGAACCTTAATCGTCTTCAGCGCAATTTTTACATCCAAAAAGAACGAGTGGTTTTTGATGTAGTACAAATCGTATGAGAGCTTCACTTTTGTTTCCGACACATTCGCACGGTAGTGCGGATGGTTCTCGTGATACAACTGTGCCCAGCCGGAAAGCCCGGGTTTGATGAGGTGTCGGATGTTGTAATACGGAATCTCTTTTTCATAGAGGCGCACAAGTTCGGGAAGTTCGGGTCGCGGCCCGATAAGCGAGAGGTCGCCGCGCAAGACATTCCAAAGTTGCGGTAATTCGTCTATGCGCGTCTTGCGCAAGACCTTCCCGACGCGCGTAATTTCCGCAGGGCCTCCTCCCGATGCAACGCACATACTGCGGAACTTCAAGGTCTTAATAACTTTTCCACCCTTCCCTATCCGCTCCTGCATAATGAAAAATGGGCGGCCGTTTTCTAAAAGCATGGCAAGAAATACTATAGGGTACAAAAGAAGTGACAACGCGCCAAGCGCGCCGGCAATTGCGATGTCCATTAGGCGTTTCAGCGTATCGTAAGTAATATTCGGCGCGGTGGATACATTTTCCAAAAACCAGTTGTAGCGCACGAGGGAAAGCGGAATCCGATTGAACATTTCTTCGTAGATTTTGTGCATATCTATGAAGCGCACGCCGGAAAAGATAAGGTTGTACAGGTGTGGAAGCACCGGCAAGATTTTGTCGCTCCGCAAATCAACGACAATGAGGTAGATTCCTTCTGTATAGACGCGCTTCACAATCTCTTCTTTGAAATCCATACTACCGAGGTCTTTCGCATCAACAGAAGAAACGAATGAAATGTTATAGTGCCAGTTGTTGTTTACTTCAGTAATGAGCTCTTTCAATTCTTCGCCTTCGCCGATCGCAATCGCCTTTTCGCGCTTCCACGGCGAAAGCATGGCGCTCCCGTAAATACGCCACAGGAGCATCAGCGGAAACGAAATAATGAGATACAAAAACAAGCTGCCTTTCGGCGTAATCTCAAATACCGGAAGAAAATAAAAAAAGACGACCGCGAGTATGCTGTTTAAGAGGAGTGTGTTGAACAGCAAGTGCGGCAGGCGATGGCGTAAAATGACGGTCTGCTTTTCGTAAAGACCGGCGATGAAAAATACGACAATCCAGAGTATGAACAAAAAAAGAAACGGAAAGAGGTGCTCGGCAAAAAGGCCGCGCTCTGGAAGCGCGGCATAGCGAAAAAAGAGCGTCAACCACAAGCTCGCAGCAAAAACGAGAATGTCGCCCAAAAGGAGCGCAATGTGTTCCCGACTATTGAAGATATTCATATAACGATGGTTCGATTACGCTAACCACGAGAGGTAGTATAATTAAAAAACCCAATGAATACAACGACAAAAAAGAAGATTTTGTTCCTTGTCACCAAGGGAAATTGTGGCGGCGCACAGCGGTATGTGTTTGATGTTGCAACTGCTTTACCGAAAGAAAAATTTGAGGCAGTGGTTTATTGTGGAGAGGGAGATGCTTTACCTGAAAAACTTGCGGGTGCGGGAATACGATGCGCGCGCGTTCCGTCTTTGGGCCGCGAAGTCGGCTCTGCCGACTTCGCGGCATTCCGAGAAATTTTCCAACTTCTCAAAACAGAACAGCCAGATATTTTGCATCTCAGTAGCTCAAAGGCGGCGGCACTAGGCGCGTGTGCCGCCGTACTTTATAAACAATCCCGACGCTTCGGTCGGGACCCCGACCGCTTCACGTCGGGGCTTAAAACTATATTCACCGTCCACGGCTGGCCGTTTAACGAACCGCGTCCGTTTGTAGAGCGCGTGGCGATTTTTCTTCTCTCATGGCTTACAGCGCTCCTCTCGCACGAAGTTATCGTGATTTGCTCCGCCGACCGAAGATCGGCGGAACGGCTTCCCTTCATACACAAAAAGACGCGGCTCATTCATAACGGCATTGAACCATTTGCCGTGATGGAGCGGATTGTGGCACGCGAGGCGTTTGCGCCACACGCTTCCGCCGACACAGTGCTCATCGTTACCATTGCAGAACTTACCAAAAACAAAGGGCTCGCACATGCGCTCCGTGCGGTTGCAACGCTTGCGCACGAACAAAATCTCCCGCCATTCCAATATGTGATTATTGGCGAAGGCGAACTGCGCCAAGAATTGGAAAAAATAATTTCAGAAAAAAACCTTGCGAGTTTTGCGCACCTCGTGGGTTTTGTTCCTGACGCAAAAACATTGCTTTCCGGTGCCGATATTTTCATTTTGCCGTCGCTCAAAGAAGGTCTGCCATATGTTCTTCTAGAAGCTGGTGCGGCAGGCGTGCCAGTCGTCGCAACGAATGTCGGCGGCATTTCGGATATTATTTCCGATATGGAATCCGGTATGCTCATCCGAGCAAAACGCGAAAAAGAAATCGCTGACGCGCTTCGCTTTTTGCTCACCAATCACAAAAAACGCGACGCCTTCGGCGCCGCGCTCAAACAAAAAGTCTTCGCTGATTTTAGTTTTGAAAAGATGCTTGCAGCGACGATTGCGGCATATGAATCGTAAAGAAACACCGTCACATCTTTTCACACCACCCCGACGAATTCGCTTTTTACCGACTCCTTCTGCGCCGAGCGCGCGTGGCGGCGCAGACCCATCACCATTCCAAGTGATAGAAACTCCATAAGCAAGTGCGAACCGCCGTAGGAAAGGAATGGGAGTGTTACGCCAGTCACCGGTAGGAGCCCGATATTCATACCGATATTTACTAGAAAATGCGCGGTGAAAAATACGGCGACGCCGAGCGCGAAGAGTGTCTCAAAGTTGGTTGCGCCAGCGTACGCCGCAACGAGCAGGCGCCACATCACGACACCGTAGAGCGCGAAGAGTGCGAGCGCCCCCGCAAACCCCCACTCCTCGGCAAATGCGGCAAACGAAAAGTCGGTTTGGTATTCGGGGAGAAACTTTAGGCGCGACTGCGTGCCGTACCCGACCCCCTTGCCGAACGCCTCGCCGGAACCCACCGCAATCATTGACTGTAGCGCGTTGTATCCGCTCCCGCGCGCGTCCGCAAGCGGATGGATAAAATTAATGACGCGCGCTTTCTGATAATCCGAAAATACAAAAAACCACAACCCCGCAAACGAGAGAGCGCCGAGCGTGAACACGAACGCGATGTGCTTTTTGGAAATTCCGGAAAGCGACACCATGCCGAGCCACACGAGAAAGACAATCACGGCGGAACCGAAATCCGGTTGAATCAAAAGAAGTCCGAACAGAAAAAGCGCATACGCGCCAGACACAGCAATGTGCCGAATGTGTGCAATTTCAATATGACGGCGAGAAAAATATTTTGCGAGAAGTATAATGAGCGCCAACTTTGCAAACTCAACCGGTTGGAAAGAAAATGCGCCAAAATCAAACCAGCTCTGTGCGCCTTTAATCGTCGCTCCAGAAATCGCCACTATGGACAAGAGCAGGACGGAAGCGAGATACGCGCCGAACGCGAAGCGCGTTCGGCGCGAAAAACGCCAGTCAACGAACGATGCGGCAAAAAACGCGACGACTGAAATGCAGAGCCAGATAATTTGCCGAGAGAAAAAACGCTCATCTCCGCCAAACGATGCCAAAACCGAAAGCCCGGCAAGAGTAAGCGGGATCGTTGCGCCGAAAAGTATCCAGTCAATTGCTGTTCCTTTGCGCATATAAATTACCGGACGGCGCGCGCCGCGGTCAGTACTTCAGCGCGCACGGGAGTGCGCGCAAACGGCGCGCGCCATACAAAGGAAATTGGTGTGGGGGCACCCGCGCGGATCTGTTCCGCTATGGTCTGTGACGCTCCCACGGCGTTTCCATCTGCATCATATAAAATCGCAACGGCAGTTGCGCCGACTTGGCTTTTCAGTGCTGTTGTCAATTCTGCTTGAACGCGCGGTTGGGAAACGATAGAAAATTGCAATCGTTCCACGCGCACGGCGTCCAAAGCCAACACATCGCGGCGCCATACAATCGGCGCGGTGCGCTCAAACGATGCGCGCACCGGTATGCGCTCGCCGACAAAAAGATTTGGGGCAAATACGGCGAATGTTCCATTGGGAGGAATGAGCGCGGTTACGCGCTTTTCTGCAACCAAAAGCCCGACAGAATCATAGACCTTTACCTGATACGGCGCTTCAAAGGCACCGGCACTTTTATTCGGATTTTCTGCATATAACACTGCGCTCGCAATACCACCGCCTTCCGAAAATACCCTTTGCCAAATGGTGCGCGGCTCGCCCGCTGTGTTCGGACAAAGTAGCGCGCACACGCCTCCGCAGTCCGTACCTGTTTCCGCGCCGTTTTGCCTTCCGTCAAAACACGAAGACCCGCGAATTGTGCGCGACAAAAATGGAACGCTGACAACCAACACAAAAAACAGCGCAACGATTCCGCCGTAGGTAAGTTGTCTTTTTCTAGCCCATGATAGCATGGGAATAGTATACTAAAAATCAAGTACTTTGTGTTGGCGACTAGCTACTCTCCCAGGCTTGCGCCAGGTACCATCGCCACTACGGTGCTTAACTTCTCTGTTCGGAATGGGAAGAGGTGTTGCCACCGCGTCGAATCACCAACGCATAATACTCGATACGAAAAAAATCAATCAATGGTAAAAAGCAGAACTAAAGGGTTACTTGTTTCCAGACAGGGTCGTCCGATTAGTACGCCTCGGCTAAGCGCATTGCTGCGCGTACACCTAGCGCCTATCAACGTCGTAATCTCCGACGGGACTGATAACGATTCCTTATCTTGGGGTTGGCTTCCCGCTTAGATGCTTTCAGCGGTTATCCGTTCCGAACATAGCTACCCGACGATGCCCTTGGCAGGACAGCCGGTACACCAGAGGTCCGTTCATTTTGGTCCTCTCGTCACATATTCACTTATCACTAAGTGTGCAGACTATATCTTCACCCTGCGTCGCTTCACACGAAAGCAGGGGTCGGCGTATTATGGCGCCTATTACAGCACCATCTTCATACCAACATGGTGTTGGTATTCCAGTCGTTACGGGGTCAAATCTAACATCTTGCGTAATTCTTTTTTTGTCTTTTTTTTCTTTGTTACATAATTCTCACCCTGAATAACAAGAATAAAACTAAGTATTCGCGTTAATTGCACCTTTGTAAGGCGTTGTAGTTCCGTGTTACTCAATAATTGAGCGGCGGAATAGAGCGCTTTCGCTTGTAATTTTTTAAATCGGATAAACGGAAGTAGTGCGTGTAGAATATCTCGCACCTGCTTGAAGCCGTTCACTCGCAGTTCTGTCATTCCGTCGTTTCTGCGACAAATGTATCCAATTCCAATTTTTTCACGAATCCAATAGAGATCATGCTCATGCCGCGTGTCTTGATAAAAACACACGGTACACATAAATCTCTTTTTCAATCGCCCATCTTTTCTCTTTTTGATTTGAAGCATTAAGCTTCCATCTCCATCGAGAAAACCGGCGATATATGCAAGATCAGTTTTAGATCGACTTCCCACGGTATTGTCTTAATTATTTTCTGGTCCTCAAGTATATTGTACCATCGCTTTTGAACCATTCAAAGCGGTGGTTATCAACAGACCGAAAAAAACAAAGATTTCACCGTTATTAGCCGCATTGTCATCGCGAATTACTTCGCGAAGTAGCAATACTTTACTAAAAATGACTCCCCTCAAGAATCTGCGCCTGCAGTAGATAGGAGACCAACCTGTCTCACGACGGTCTGAACCCAGCTCACGTAACTTTTTAAATGGCGAACAGCCATACCCTTGGAAGCTTCTCCACCTCCGGGATAAGTTGAGCCGACATCGCTGTCGGATTTTTCTGCGATTACTCGCAGGATCGGACTATATCTTCATCCAACTTTTACAAGATTGGAGCTCGGTGTGTTAGCGGAAGTTAGAACTTCCACTCCATTCCTTTCGGAATAAGTCTCTACGGGGTCAATCTACTCATATTTTTTGGGTCAAATAATATATATTTGACAATTCAAAACGCTTATAGTATCTTTCCTCTGGAAATAGAGAAAGGATTCTATGGAAAAAATTGTTAACGTTCTTCTCGCGTTTGGATTCGTTATCTTGTGGTTCGCCGTGTGTATCTTTATACTGTTGCTTCAGACTGAAATGTACAAAATCCTTATCAGGAAGTTGTCATCGCACATCGTTAAGAAGTTGCGACTAGAGGAAAGTCTCGCACTTCTCCAAAGCATGATCAAGAAAGATTAACGAATTTTTATTTCTCACACACTCCCCTAAAAAGGAGTGTCTTTTTTTCCCAAAAATCTGAATAGATGACTTCCCACGGTATTGTCCATATTTTACCATACGGAGTCCACCGTTATAAACCAAGTTTTTTGTTCTGGCACACCAGCTCCTACACTGAATTGCCAAAACGGCTGAATACCATTGCTGGTATGGCACCCCGATGTGTTAAGGTGCCGAACTCCGCCGCCGATTAGGACTCTTAGGCGGAACTAGCCTGTTATCCCCGGAGTAGCTTTTAGCAGATGATCTCTGGCCGCGTCTAACGCGTACCATCGGTTCACTATGCCCCGCTTTCGCGTCTGCTCGGCTCTGACGCCTCACAGTTAAGCCAGCTTTTGCCATTGCACTATCGGCACGGTTTCCATTCGCGCCTAGCTGACCTTGATGGGCTCCTTTGTTACTTTTTAAAAGGATAGCGCCCCACTAAAACTGCCCCCCAGGTACTGTCTCTCGCGCGTTTGGCGCGCGAGGTTAGCATGCATATTTTTAAAGAGCGGTGTTTCATCGACGGATCCATCCCGCCCGAGAGCGGGACTTCAAATCCTACCGCCTACGCTACGCATCAAAAAAATGCAGGCAATACCAAGATACAGTAAAGCTTCCGGGGTCTTTTCGTCTAACTGCAGGTAACCGGCATCTTCACCGGTATTGTATTTTCACCGAGCGAGTCTCCGAGACAGTTGCCCAGACGTGACACTATTCAACGCGCGGGAACTTACCCCGCAAGGAATTGCGCTCTTCTATTCCTATAAAGAAGGACTATGTCTTCATCCTTCGACTTCGTTCAGGATAAATCCCGAAGAAATCTAGGGAGCGCGGCGTATAGTCTCTTGGAGCCGCGTGTACGCTTTGCATTACTGCAAAGTAAGGTAGCTTTTGCGTTTTCAACATCGGCATACAATCGTCCCAATCCTTTCCGAAACGAATTTTACTTCGCATCGGAAACCTTAGGACGATTATAGTTATCGCCGACATTCACCAGGGCTTATATCAGTCACCACTCCATCTTGCGACAAAGCAACGCCGATATTTGACCTTCTGGCATTGGTCAAGTGTCACCCCCTATACATCCTCTTACGAGTTCGCAGGGAGCTGTGTTTTTGATAAACAGTCGCCAGGCAGACTTTAGTTGTAGCCCCTCTTGCGAGGGGCAAGCAATATCCCTAAGTTACTGCTGCTTTTTTGCCGAGTTCCTTGGAGACCTCTCACTCGTTCGCCTTACTCTACTCGAGCTGACCACCTGTGTCGGTTTGCGGTACGGTCGCGTCGCGTTTAATTTTAGAAGTTTTTCTTGAAAGACGGCTCCTTCAGATTTGCGATGGCCGAAGCCAACACATTTTCACAACGCTTGGAAATCGCATTGAAGCGAGGACTCCGGATTTTCCTGGAATCCTTCCTTATGTTGCAAACGACAAATCCAATAATGCGCCTGAAGTACTCATCTTCGTCACTTCGTCAAAACGCGCCGCGGTCACGGAATATTAACCGTGTGTCCATCGCCTCCGGCGTTCGCCATCGGCTAAGGCCCGACTAACCCTCCTCTGACAATCATTGAGGAGGAAACCTCGGTCTTTCGGCGTGCGGGTTTCTCGCCCGCATTGTGGTTACTTGTGCCAACATTCTTACTTCGCAACGCTCCACCGTGGCTCACGCCTTCGGCTTCACTGCAGATGCGAATACTCTCCTACCGCGCTCCGACTTTCTTGCGAAAGTCGGAGCACCCTCAGTTTCGGTACCATGCTTTAGCCCCGATCATCTTCGGTGCGGAATCTCTCGATGAGTGAGCTGTTACGCTTTCTTTAAATGATGGCTGCTTCTAAGCCTACATCCTCACTGTTTGAGAAATACCACTTCCTTACGATGCACTGAGCATGGATTTAGGGACCTTAACTGGAGATCCGGGCTCTTCCCCTTTTGACCGGTGGAGCTTAGCCCCCACGGTCTAACTGCTGCGCTTTAACTTTTGGTATTCGGAGTTTGATAGGTTGAGCGGTCTTTCGACCTGTCCCGACCTTCCAGTGCTCTACCCCCAAAAGGAACACGCAACGCTAACCCTAAAGCTATTTCGGAGAGAACCAGCTATTACCAAATTCGATTAGCTTTTCACTCCTTGCCACAAGTCATCGCAGAGTATTGCACAGCTCTAGCGTTCGGGCCTCCCTTCGACTTTCGTCGAAGTTCACCCTGCTCATGGCAAGCTCATCTGGCTTCGGGTCCCAAAGAGAGAGCGCGTCCGCCTTGCGGCGGACTACGCGCTATTAACACTCGCTTTCGCTACGCCTCCGCCCTTGTTTAAGGGGCTTAGACAAGCTCTCTCCCTGGACTCGTTGGCTCATTCTTCAATAGGCACGCTACAACGGAGCAAGCTCCGCCGTAACTCTTTGTAAGCATACGGTTTCAGGTCTATTTCACCGCCCTCATCGGGCTGCTTTTCACCTTTCCCTCACGGTACTTGTTCACTATCGGTCTTGAAAGATATTTAGCCTTGCCGGTTAGTTCCGGCGGATTCCCCCAAGGTATTCGTGTCTTGAGGTACTCAAGGACAAAGACAAGAAAGATTGTTTGTTTTCGTGTACGGGACTATCACCCTCTGGGGTGCTTCTTTCCAGAAGCTTCCACTAACAAACGGTTTTGTAACTTTCCTCTCGATAAATCGAGACATCTCTGCCTTACAACTGCACTTCGTTCTTGCGAACAAAATACTCTAGGCTTCTGCGCGTTCGCTCGCCGCTACTGACGCAATACCAATTGGTTTCTTTTCCTCCGGGTACTGAAATGTTTTACTTCCCCGGGTGTGCTCTCCGACTTTCGTCGGAGTCTCGCGGTTTTACTCGCGAGGGGTTTCCCCATTCGGACATCTTCGGATCAAAGGTTGCTCGGCACCTCCCCGAAGCGTATCGCCGCTACGCCGCGTCCTTCATCGCTCTTTCAAGCCAAGGCATCCACCGTACGCCCTTGTTTCCTATCCGGAAACATGTAACCCTGCCCCGACTTTGCGTCGGGGCATTTTAGTTCTGCTTTTTACCATTGATTTACTACCCGCGCGCCATACAATCCGGCGCGCGGTGAACTTACACTCCCGTCTGCTTTAAGACCCCTCAAAGCGACGGACTGCAATTTTCAAAAAACATTCGTGCGGTCTTGCGAAAAAGAAAAACACCCGTCTTTTCTAAAACGGGTGTTTTTGGCTGGCTCAAAAAAGCCGGTCAATTTCTCCGCTTTAAAAAAAGTTTATTGGGGTTCAACATATATGGAATACAGGCAGTATAGCCGAAGCAAAAATCCTGTCAACCTCGTTAGAAGCGGAATAGGTACAAACTGTTTATAACTCCCGTAATCCATACATACAAAAACGCAGTAACCCGTGCGCTGTTTTGCTGCTTCCAGTGGTGTCAAATGCCTGTACGGTATTAAAAAAGCCCCGCTCGATAAATCGAACGGGGCTTAATGGAACACAACAAGAAGTTAGGCACTAACTTTTTCCAGATGCGGACTCTTGGTTCTTTTTTTTCCTTTTTTACCGAGGTGGTTGAGTTGAGATTTTGTTTGTTGGGTTTTTTGCAAACCCAACCGTTGTCTTGCTTCTTCCAAGCTGGAACCAAAAACACTCATCTCAACTGTTGAGTAGAGCATCGCCGAAACTTCCGGTAATCTTTCTTTGATGTTTTCCAGCAAAGACACAAGATAAACTTCCGGATATTCTCCGGCAAGTTTTCCGTATACTTCGTTGTTTAACCGGCTAAACACTTCTTGCACGAGTTTCTTTATTTCAGGGTGAATCATATTATTTTTCCTTTCATTTCTGGGTTAAGTGTTAGTTGCGTTGCTTTCAGCGCGACGAATGACATTGAGGTTCTGGTTAAAGAGATGTGTTACCCATATCTGTTTTTCGTCGAGCTGTTCGGCAAGTACTTTCTCGCCGAATTGCCTTACCAGGTAGGCAAAGATGAAGAGCGCTCTATCGTCAATCCATTGGTTGACCTCTCTGACAATTGGAGCATAGTAATGCTGCACAAAAGCGCGTTTATTTTTCGGCCACGGTTCGTGGCTCGCCACAAATCGCTTTTCTTCTGCTTTTCCCCAGCGTTTATGTTCATTGAGATGTCCTTGCTGGGCAATAACTGAGAAGAGTATACAGCGCAATACATCACTGCAATCGGCTTGTGCCGCCATTGCGGCATAAGAACTCTCAAAACGAAACATAATACGAATTACTTGTACGGCTTCCTCATACATTTTTCCGGTATCATCATCAAAGAAAACCCCGTCTACGCTGTAGATTGACCAACCCTTAAAGGGTGATTTATACATCTCAATGCGCTTCTCCGCTTCCGCAATAGAAACCGGAGTTTTTACCCTCCGTACTTTCGTGTAGTCATCAGGGTCAAAGAGTGCTGGGTAGTCCTTAAACTCATCGAGAAGCGCCTCGTTATTCACACCGATTGTGAGATAGTCCTTCACATGAGCCTCTTTATAACCATCCCTCAACGCACCGAAGATAGTGCCTTGATACGCGGCGTGTTTGGGAAAGTAGATTTCAGAGAAGATGCTCTGCTCGCTCCGAGCAAAGACATACCGTGTTTTTTCAAGCATAACGCTTCCTTTGTTTGTGTGTAGTTTGTTTGTCAATGACCGAACTAAATGCTTTATACACTATATTGTAGAAAAAAGCAAAACTCCGCTTAAGCGGAGTTTTGCTTTGCATAAGCCCACAATTCACCATACTTTGTACAATCTTTTAAGCTCTGCAATTGTGCCTTCTATCCATCAATTGTTCCTCCCGATCTCTGAGATCGATTAGGCTGACGCTTCTTAATGTTCTGGATAAACAAAATCATATTTACCCGTCCGTATTCGATGAACTATGCTTTCAGGAGATACAACAACACCAATCTCTGTATTCAGATGCCGGAGATCCTCCCTTCCCACTTTGGAAAAAGGATCGTTGACCTTCCAGACATGCCACTGTTCGGACACCTTAATTGCCGGGTTGCCATAGTCATTTGTATTACGAAAAAGCACTTGAGGATGCTCCACTTGCGATACGGTCCCAACTTTCTTCCAATACCGCAGTTTGAGGCCAATCTTAATAAATGTATGAGCGTAAAATGCGACATCCCCTTTTGCGACCTGGTTTAGATTGACTTTGCCAGTATATGGCGTCTTGAAAACCCGAATCACCTGACTGTTCAACTGCGTTAAGTCATTACCTAGATATTGAAAATACTTGATACTGGAATCTTCCATTTCCACTGCGAAACAATCGCCCAATGTTATCTTTGTTTGTGATGCGCTCATTGAATTAAGGACCTCTCGCTACCCCTCAAGTAGGACAGAAGCGGTTACTGACGAATAATACTCCCGCGGACTCCGAAAGCCAATGCCCTGTGCATTACTTCCGCAACTGCATCGTCTCGCCGTCGGAAATAAATACGACCGTGCCGCGTTCGTAGGTGCCGAGCACCGGCACATCAAACCGCGTGAGGCGCTCCAATACTTCGGTGTGCGGGTGCCCATAGCGATTGTCTTTGCTTGCAGAAATAACCGCAAACAGCGGAGAGGCAAAACCAAGGAGCGCATCGCCGGTTGATGTCTTTGAACCGTGGTGTCCGGCTTTCAGTACATCCACATCAAGCTGTTTTCCATCAATGTGCGAAAGATAATTCTCAACCGCTTCAGTGGTATCGCCGGTAAACAAAAAAGAAGTGGCGCCGTACGAAAGTTTTGCGACCACAGAACCCTCGTTTGGATTTAAGCCGGGCACATCTCTGTCGGGAAAAAGAATTTCAAGAACCGCGCCTCCGCCGAGTTGTATCACTTGTCCACGGCGTGCAAGAAGTTTTTTCGCGCCCTCTGCTTCAACGAGTTTTTCAAATGCCGGATACTCGGCGGAGGCGCCAACCGTCCCCGGCTCCATCACGGCGCCTACTTTGTATGCGCGGATCACATCCAAAAACCCCGCGAAGTGGTCTTTGTCTGGGTTTGTCACCACCAACATATCAATCGAGCGGTCATAAAACGGCATCATCTTACCAAGTTGGCGCAAAACGCTTTTGTCAGGCCCTCCATCAATCAAAATCTGACTCCCCGTCGGGGATTCAATAAAAATCGCATCCCCTTGCCCCACATCCAAAAACGCCACGGTCAGTTTTCCTCCCCTGTCCTCCGACGACACCGCGTACCAAATCAAAATAGTTGCCGCAAAAAGCATCCCCAAAATCCACCAGTGCAGGTGCGCTCGCATTTTTTGCATATGCGATTATAATATACCTATATGTTCATCGAACAAAAATTTAATATTCCTCCCCTCAATGGAATCTCGCAGAAGACGGTAGAGGAACACTTGAAACTCTACGCGGGATATGTGAAGCATGCGAATTTGGTGTTGGAAAAAATAAAAGAGTTGAAACATGATGTCGAAAAGAATGCATATGCGCTTGCCGAAGTGAATCGTCGTTTCGGATTTGAGTTTAATGGGATGCGTAATCACGAGGTGTACTTCAGGAGTTTGGAGGGCGGTTCGACTACGCTCACCGCAAGTGGACCAGTTGCAAAAGCAATTGCCGAACGCTGGGGTTCGTTTGAAGTATGGCTCACGGAGTTCAAAGCAATAGCATTGACGCGCGGCATCGGCTGGGCGATGTTGTACTATGATCCTGTTTCAAAACAATTCTTGAATGCATGGGTAGACGAACAACACTTGGGGCAACTCCAGAACTGTTCGCTCATTCTTGGCCTTGATATGTGGGAACATTCTTTTGTATATGACTACCAACCTTCTGGTAAAAAACAATATGTTGAGGACTTTTTTGTAAACCTCAATTGGGAAGTGGTTGAGCAGAATTTTGCGGCCGCAACTTCCAAATGACAAAACCGTACGCGCCGTACCAAAACACGACTAGCCAGAGCGGAAACGAAGCGAGCGCGATTGCCGCGAACGGCAATCGCACGAACCATTCAACAATCGCGAGCTCGTATGCGAGGAGCGCGTAGGCAATCCATGCAAACGGCAGTGCGAATATAGTCGTAATGAACCCGACAATTCCCGCCAGAAATCCGAAAAGCATCGTTAGCGGAATCGCCGCGAGAATAAGAAGATTGACCGGAAGCGATACTAGGGAAAGAATTCCTGTTTTGTATAAAAGAAAAGGAAGAACAAAGAGTTGGGTTGCAATGGTCGCCACCACAATTTCGCGTATTCTGTATTTTTCCGTTATCCACTTCACTTTCGGCTCAATCAAAGGTGAGAAATAAATCAGCCCGACCGTTGCGAGAAAAGAAAGTTGAAATGAAACATCAAAGACCAAAATCTTCGGGTTGTGAAGCAACATAAAAAAGCCGGCGACGAGAAGTGCCCGTGTCACGGCATACATTCTTCCTGTTGAACGCGCTAGAATTACGAGGAGCGCCATAATCGTCGCGCGTACAACTGTTGCAGATGCGCCGACCATCAGCGCGAAGAGAATCATCGCTCCAGCCGCAACGACAAGCCGGAGGTCTTTGCGCAGGCGCGAGAAGAGCCATTCAATAAAGTAGGCGATAATCGTGATGTTGTAGCCGGACAGCACGACAATGTGAATCACCCCCACTGTTCGGAAATCGTCAAGAAGTTTTTTCCCGAGCGACTGCTTTGCACCAACCACGAGCCCGCCCAAGAGCGCCGCGTGAGGTTGCGGTATAAGGCGATTTATATTACCGATAAATGCGCGTTTGAACGCGAACAATTTTTCTACGACCCAATTCCCTTCTCCATGCGCAATAAGTTCAATGTGTGGCTTAAACATTTCATAATAAATGCCGTCTTTCGCCAGATGCGACACATAATCCACTTCGCGGAGCGTTGTTTCATCCGTAAAGTTTCTTGGCTTCTCTAATTTTCCGTTGATTGAAACGCGGTCGCCGTATGCATACTTCGGTTCTCTATTTGTGGTAACAAGAATCTTTGTTTGTTCTATCGCAACAATAAGTCGAGTTACGCTCTCGCGCTCGTCCGGCTCGTCAACAACGAACCCATCAATCTCAATTGATTGTCCTATATGAACATCAAGCGCGCTTCGCGGACCATTCCTATCTGCAAGGTCATAGCGAAACATCCCAAGCCCCGCGGCAAAAAGAAAAATGGCAAAAAGTACTGTTTTGCGTTCTGCCAAAAATAAAATTCCTCCGAGCAAAACAAAAAACAGCGCGAAACCTGCACCAAAATTAACAAACGACCGCAGAAAAATCCCAGCGACAAACCCACCTAATACTGCATACAAATATGAATCACGAGACATTCAAGATATTTCTTATGCTGTAATTCTCAAGAATACCAGAATAGAGTTTTAGTGGTTCATTATCGGCAAATGCGGTTGCGATTTCATCGCACCGCTCGTTACCCACGATTCCCTTGTGTCCATCAATTCTTTTCCATTGAATTTCTTTTCCATCTGCGGCAGAAAGCAGCCGTTCCCACAAATCCTGATTTTCCACTGGCTTTTTGTTTGCGGTTTTCCAACCATTTCTTTGCCACCTTTCTATCCACTCGGTCATACCAAGCACAACATAATTAGAATCCGCATAAAGTGTGATATTTTTGGCTTCTGTTCCCGAAAGATATTCAAGGGAGGCAATCGCGCCCATAAGTTCCATTCTATTATTCGTTGTGTGAGCTTCTCTTCCGCCAAGCTCGGAAACTTTATCGCCAAAGATAACAATCGCGCCGAACCCGCCCGGTCCAGGATTCCCCCGCGCCGCCCCGTCGGTGAAGATGACTATTGATTTATGATTCATAGCGATATAATTATAGCACCCGCCTCATCGGCGGGTCGCCGAAGAGGCGACAATATCAACAATCCGGAGCCGAAGCTCGGGGCGGTTTCCGAACGACGAGTTTTCAAGGTGCGCGAGCAGATTTATGTTCTGCCCGTGCGCAATGCCGCCAAAATCCTCCGGTTTTGCAACAAACTTCACCGCAGACCCGCGCTCGCCGGTTGATTTCACAAACATAAGTTTCAGGTGCTGTCTTTCTTTCCCAATTAATTCGACTGCGCCGACCGCAACCTGCTCAAACAAAAAAAGCGGCTTCGGATTCCCGACCCCGAACGGCGCGAGTTTGACAATGTCGTTCCACAGAACCGAATTCACTTCATCTATACTGATGCGCGCATCTACTGCGTATCGCGGCTCCGCTTCGCGGCTCAAACCTGCCCGCCGATTGGCAGGCGGGCGCACTTTCTCGTATGCGCGCTCCAATTCGCTTTCTAATAAATGCACTTTTTCCAGCACAATAGAAAATCCGCCCGCTTCTTTATGCCCGCCAAAATCAGAAAACACGGAGCGCGCTTCCTGCATTAAGAGCGACAAATCAACGCTTCCGTCCGAGCGGCACGAACCTTTCAGGTTCGTGCCGCCTTCCCTCCCCCACACAAAAACGGGCTTTTGATAATCTGCAACTAGTGTATTCGCCACCAAGCCAAGAAGCGCGGGTCTCCAGTTCGGGTTCCCCGCAACCACTACTTTCGGCGCCTGCCCTGAACTTGTTGAAGGGTGCTGTTCCGCTACAATCTTACGCACTTCTTTCACAAGCGACGCCACAGTTCCCTTGCGCTCATTATTAATATGATTCAAATGTTTCGCGAGCGTTCCTGCTTCCGCCGCGTCAGTCGTTGCCAACAAACGAAAGGCATCCATCGGCACGCCCATGCGCGATGCGGCGTTTATGCGCGGTGTAATCATAAAACCAATATCGTCTTCTGTTAGATCGCCCCTATTTATGCGAAGTTCTTGCAACAACTGCCCAAGCCCAATGCGCGGTGATCGGCGCAATACCTTCAATCCGAAATGCGCAAAAACGCGATTTTCTCCGGTAAGCGGTACCATATCGGAAAGCGTTGCAATACCGACCATATCTAACAACCACTTTTCCCAACCCGACGAGAGTCGGGTTGCACCGAGCGAAGTCGAGGGGCTCAATGATAACTTCTTCACCAGCGCCTGTACCAGCTTAAAGACCACACCGCTTCCGCAGAGCATTTTTTCAGGATAGTGACAGTCCGATTGTTTTGGATTTAAAATTGCAAACGCCGGTGGAACAGATTCGCCCAACAAGTGGTGGTCGGTGATAATCACCTCAAGTCCGAGTTCGTTCGCATGCGCAACTTCTTCCGCATCAGTAATACCGCAGTCTATTGTAATGAGAAGCCGCGCGCCGCGCTTTGCCAGTTCCTCAATCGCGCCATTGTTTAATCCAAAACCCTCACCGTGCCGGTCTGGAATATAATTCTCAAAATTCACATATCCTATTTTCTTAAAAAAATCGTGGAGTACGACTGCACCCGGAATTCCATCCGCATCATAGTCGCTAAAAATCGCAATTCGTTCGTTATTCTGAATCGCCCGCAAAATTCGCTCCACCACCTTCTCCATATTTTTCATCAAAAACGGGTCATGCGTATGTTTTTCATAATCAGGATTTAAAAACTTCTCTGTATCTTCTTGTGATTCAATCCCACGATGAAAAAGCAAATGCTCAACAAGATTTTCTTTCTTTCTTTCCCGCACCGCATAGTTTTTCATTCGGACAGTTTAGCATATACTGTATGAATGACTTCCTGCATTTTCTGCAAAATTATTGCGAAAGGAGAAATACCTTCAACAGAAGTGTATGAAGACGACAATGTGTACGCATTTCTAGACAACAGCCCATCAAGCATCGGCCATACCCTTGTGGTGCCTAAAAAACATTACGAAAACCTTTTTGATATTCCGGATGCAGAGCTCGGCATACTCGGCGCGCGCGTGAAAAAAGTTGCGCGCGCCGTAAAGGACGCGCTCAAGGCCGACGGCATCAACATTTCTATGAATAATGGCCGCGCAGCGGGGCAAGTGGTTTTTCACGCTCACATTCACATCATTCCACGATTTAACGATGATATTTTTTCACACGGAAAAGAGCGTAAACAATATCGTGACGGCGAAATGGTTGAGATTGCCTCCAAAATCCGGAAATCCTTCTAACTTAGCATTAAGATACGGCCGTATCTTAATGCTGAAATCATTTTTGCAGTGCTTCAATTCCCGGAAGCGTACCGGTAGCCAAAAATTCAAGCATCGCGCCGCCGCCCGTTGAGACAAACGAAAACTTGTCGTGGATGCCGAGCCGAGCAATCGCGGCGAGTGTGTCGCCGCCTCCGACAATCGTTTCTGCGCCGCTTTCGGCAAGCGCGCGCGCCACTCCTTCCGTGCCTGCAGTAAAACCGCGCTCGTATTCTCCAAGTGGCCCGTTCCACACTATCAACTTCGCCTCGCGCGCGCGCGCGCGAATGTCGGCAACGGTTCTCTCTCCCGCGTCCACAATTCTATCCTCGCTTCGCACGGCATCTTGTGGCGCACATAATTTTGAGTTATGCAACAAAACGCTCGGAAAAGCCGTCGCGGAAACAGATGAACTACCCACCGGCTCGCCACGCGCCTTAAGTACATCATTTGCAAGCACCCCTCCGATATATACCGTATCGGCAATAGAAAGAAATTTCTCAAGAAGCGGTAATTTTGTTTCCGTCTTTGCGCCTCCGAGTATAAACAAAAACGGGTGCGCTGGAGAAAATGCTTTTGAGAGATTCTGCACTTCTTCTTCAAAAAGAAATCCTGCGTAATGGGGCAGAAACTTCGGTACGCCGACCACCGACGCATACGCGCGATGCGAGGCGGAAAATGCTTCGTTTACATACACATCCGCAAGCGATGCAAGTTTTTTTGCAAATGCTTCTTCGTTTTCTTTTTCGCCTTTTAATTGGCGGATGTTCTCCAATAAAACAAACGAGCCATTCTCCGTTTTTTCAAGCGCGGTTTTTGTTTCTTTAGTTGTTTTTGCAAAAATGACTGGATACTGCTTCTTCAATTCTTCATACACCGGAACGAGCGAGTCATTTTCATTGGTTCTGTGCGATACAAGAAGCGTGCGTGCGCCGTTTTCTGCCAAAAAATCAAGTGTTTTTTTGCTGCGTGTAATGCGGTAGTCATCAACCATCTTTCCACCCTGTATCGGCACATTCAAATCAATTGCCAAAAATACGCGTTTCCCGCGTAGGTCTACGCACTCCCGAATCGTCTTAAAATTAAGCGTCATTGGCAATTTGTATAATCCACGCGAACGCCTCGGCATCCAAGCTTTCGTGCCCCACGAGAAATCCGGAAATGTCACCGTCGCGCAAAAGCGCTCCGGCATTTTCCGGACCCACGCTCCCGCCGTACAAAATGGGAACCGCAACGCCTTCCTCACCAAACATATCAGCCATAACTTTGCGGATAAAGATTGTGGTCTCGCGCACGATCGCGGGCGACGCGGCATCGCGCCAGTTCTTACTGATCGCCCACAAGGGTTCATACGCAATCACGATATCCGATAAAAATCGGCGCTGGACTTTTGAAAACGACGCCTTCATCTGCTCGCGCAACACGCCAAAAAAATCACCATTTTCATCACGCGCGCGTTCTCCTATGCACACAAGCGCTGACAAGCCCTCACGCACAACCGCTTGCGCCTTTCGCGACACCATATCATCTGTTTCCCATCGCGCGCGACGCTCCGAGTGCCCGACGATTGAAAGCGTTACGCCAATGTCTTTCAGCATTTCCGGAGACACTTCACCGGTGTGCGGCCCACCGTTTCGCCAAAACGCGTCTTGGGAGCCAAGCGTAATAACGCCATTTGAAAGACGCGAAAAAAGCGGCACAAACGGGAACGGCGGACAAATCGTGACGGAGACCCGCCGCGCTTGGGTTGCGGCGCGGCGGGTTGCGAGAAAAAGCGCACGCGCCTCCGCCGCCGTCCCCGGGTTCATCTTCCAATTCGCGATGATCAACTTTTTACCATTTTTCATTTCGTCTAGTATACAACATTTCTTTTATTTTAGATGCTGTACGGAATCCTTTACAGTGCTCCAATAATCCAAGATATGACGGTAGATTTATACGGTTCACCCGCTTCAGCATCCTTTTTCTGGTTCGCGTCCGCAGTACCCGATAATGCGGAAGAGAAACATATCCAAGAAAATCAGTTCCTTGTCGCAGTTTCCGTAGGGAAACTTTGCGCGGGTGGAGTTCCAGCAAGAGTTTGTCGCGCAAAAACATCTGAATGCGTGCAATCAACCACATCAATGCTGCACGGCTTTTATCCAAAATCACAAAATCATCGCAGTAACGAATGTAGTATGGTGCCTTGAGCGTGTGCTTTACAAACTGGTCCAGTACATTTAGATAGATGTTGGCGAAAATCTGACTGGTTACATTGCCGAGCGGCAGACCTTTGTTCGGTGCGACCTCAAAAGAAGAGATGATGCGGTGAATAAGAGTGAGGAGATTTTGGTCGGTGATTCTGTGTGAAATGCTAGAAAAAAGAATGCGGTGGTCAATGGAATCAAAAAACTTCCTGATGTCGCACTTCAAGACAAATGCGGAATTGGTATAGTTTGTAGATACTTTTCGCGCAAAGACCTCAAATTGTTTTACGCCTGCGTGTGTGCCCTTACGTTCTCTAGAAGCATATGAATCGTGTATGAATGTATTATCAAATATCTGATACAATTCTTGATATACAACTTGAAATAGAACGCGGTCTCGAACGCTCGGGACATGAATGATGCGTGGTTTTGGGTCGGCAATGGGCTGGCGTTCATAGGGGTCGTTTGTCCACACGCCAAAAGCAAGCTGTTCGTGGAGAGAAAAGAGGTTTTCTTCCAAATACAACTCAAACCTTGCAAATTCACTATCGGTTCGCTTTCCTTTGGAAAACCTCCGCCATGCGCGAAGTAGATTTTCCGGAGAAATTAGAGCATAAAAATCACTATTATGACGCCCCCCCCCCGACCGTACTCCATCCGTCATTTTGAAGATTCGTCTGTTGCATAAAGAGATTTACGATATTGGGAAGAAATTGCCGAAGGGGGATAAATTGGGGATTCACACGACTGTTGAAAAATACACTCTAGAACTACTCGCCACAGCCATCGCGGCATCCCTTACTTCAGGAAGAGAGAAAATCCCCTTACTGAAAAAAGCGCGCATTCAAGTTCACCAAGTAATTCACCTCATCCGAACAGAATATGAACTTGGTATTGTTATGGAGAAAATATACCTGCGCCTGTCCGCACAACTAGTTGAAATTGCAAAGATGTTGAATGGTTGGATAACCTACGAAACGAACAAAGAGTCGCGATGACTCTTTGTGCGAGAAATTTCTGAACGGGCGCCGTTATTCGGGTTGCAGTTGTCGGCATAGTTCCAGTTGAGGTAGACCTTGCGATTGTCCGGATTCCAGTTGCCGTTCGCAACCTTGTCGTCGCGGAGACGGTACCTCGTTATGCCGCGCTTCGTCCGTATCACCGAGAACCTTTTTCAAGATTCTCTGTGTTTCCTCGTGGTAGAACGAGCGTAGTATAAAGACGTGGCAAGCAATTTCTTTGTGTGGCAAACTGTTATCGCGCCAGAGGCGGACCAATTTCACAGCCAGTTTTAGTATAACAAAAGCCCCGACTTTGTCATCCGTAAGCGGAGACAAAATCGGGGCGGGGTAAGGATTAAGGGAAGAAGGGTTAAGACCTAAGGGGAACCTTCTTTGCTGAACGGGCGCCGTAAGACGGGTTGCAGCTGCCGGCATAGCTCCAGTAGAGGTAGACCTTGCGATAGCCCGGATGCCAGTAGCCGTACGCAACCTCGCCGCCGCGGAGACGGTCTTCTGGGAACCAAGTCCATGTCTCTGGATCTAGATGCTCTCCGGTAACGACATGATGCATGGTGTCTGCATCGCACCAGCCGAAGAGACCGAGCCAGAGTTTGTTCTGGATTTTGACGAGTTGGTCTGGACTTTTGGCGTAGTCGCTGAGGGTGTCGTCGTCTGGTTTGACAGAACGATTGATGAGGTAGAGTTCGGGCTCTTTCTGGCCTTTGCTGTTTGTGTACTTCATCACATCTGTCTCTTCGTATGGCTTGTTTTCTCCCATTTTCAGTTTCCATTCAATCGCATGGCGATTGGTGGCGCCTGCAGGACGGAAGGCGGGCATGAGGGTGGTGCTTGCGAGTTCTTCGTCCGTAAGGGAGAAGAGGTCTCGTAGTATCACTAGTTCTCCTATGAAGAACCTGTGGAGTTCCTCTCGCGCTTTAAGCCAGTCGGCGAGGGTGTGACCGGTGGAGCGGAGGGTGGGGATGTGCGGGGATTCCTCAATCTGCGTCTTCTCCTGTTTAGGAACCCAGCATGGTTCCTGTCTGTTGAACTTATTGAGTTCAGTGAGTACCTCTTGACCCTTTTCTCCGTTTAATTTCACGAAGAGGTCAGAAATCGGTCCCTGCAAGAGTACACGGAGCGATTCGTTGTTGCCGAGCATGCCGGTTTGCATGGTCAGTCCTTTCTTTTTTTAAGTTACCGAAGAACGGTCGTGAGAGAGCGGGTGCCCACTCATCCATTCTGTGGAGAAGTGTAGCACGAGACGATTTATAAGTCAATAGCACTGTAAATGAATTATTCAACCTCCTTCCAACTATCAATCGTGTACCCGCCAGACGGGCCGCTGGTAAAAATGAGGTTCGCCAAGCCGGTTTCGTACTTTACTTCCGCGCTGTTCTTGAGCCGAATGCGATATCCGCTCGCCTCTTTAACATTGACCGAATCCTGAATCAGCACTTCGCCGTGCGGCGCGTACACGAGCAACGCGCCGTCAACTGAGTTTTTAAGGTCAATTGCGGTTTCGCTTCCACCTTGTTCGGCGCTTTTATTTTGCGAAATCATAAGGACATACGACCCCGTCGAGCCAGAACCTTGAAATACCGCAGAGTTCTGCAGTTCAATTTTACTGCTGGTCGTCTGATTTGTCGGCTTATCGGCAATAACAGGGACGCTCGTGTTTCCAAGCGAAGACGAAACGCGAACGATTGCGGTGTTTTTAATTGTAATATTTCCAGAAACCCATAATGCGCCGCCAAGCGTAACCACGGGGTCGTTGGTAATTTCCAAATCGCAGTTTATTTTCTTCGGTCCAATGGTCGTATTGATGTCAATCTTGTATGGACATGGGGCAGACACGGTGCCGCCTGCAAGCGCATCCGCTTCCCAGTCCGCAATCTGCGCATCGGAAATGGCGAGCGATGAGGTCGCTTGGTCGGCACTCCCTGGGTGAAGCGCGCCGTCTACAGTCGTCCCTGAAATTGTTTGGTAGTACGCATCGCCGTCTATATCCGAGTCCCGTATCGTATGCGCGTATGCGGTACTCGTTGCATGCACCCTGTCAATCAACCCCGCTGGTCCCGCAGACACAACGGTTCCTTTTACTACATTTCTATTCTCTCCGGTCACCGGACCGTTTGAATACACATTTCCCAAAATGCTCGTGGTATTCAGCAGGTCAATCCCGCCCGCCCCTGCCTGCATTCCATAATTGAACGAGGCACCAGCGCCTTGCGCGAGATGTACGCGCGATTTTCGCGTAAAACGCGCCCCGCTCGCTGATGTATTTACTTCCTGTCCTCCGGACACCGCCGTTATTATTGCGGTTGCTGTTACTCCGCCAACAGTAAGCGATTCCGAATCGCCTACAGCCAGTCCTTTTATTTTCCGATACGCCACATCTTCAGACGCAGATGAAATCGTGTACAAACCTTGCCGCGCGTCCGCAAACGCGCGCGCCGAGGCGGCGCGCCGCAAAGCGGGGCCAGCCGCCGCGGCGGAAATCGCCGCGGAGGCGGCAAGAAAGAACAAGCAGGCAATAATCATCACTTGCCCACGATTAGTATGAATTGCGTAGAATGGTTGTTGCATAAAATTTTTTGGTGATAGATGCGGAACCGACACCGCTTTGGATCGACAACTCAATTTTCACCGCCTCCGACTTTCCCGTTGCAATGCGCCGCGCAACAAAACTTGAGACGGCAACCTTGCTTCCGGTAAGCGCCCCACTGTCCGTGCTATTTTCTTTTATACGCAAAGCCGAGCCGGAAACAAAAAACTCAACCGTGCGCGCGGCGCCCGCCTCATCAGTCGTATTAAACACCAACTGGCTTGGATTCACGCCAAGAATACTTGTTCCAATATCAACCCTTTCCGAACCGCGCGCTTCGCGCGTGATGCGCTCCAATACCACCGCGCCATCGCGTTCAATGCGCGATAGGTTTGCAACTCCTCCATACGCGCGCGAAAGCCCGAGCGCCGTTCCGACAATCATTACAAGCGCGGTCGCAAACACCGCGAGGTACACGAGGAGCTCTACAATTGAAAAACCGAAAGCGAAACAAAAACCCTTTTTCAAAACTGGGGTGGGGGCGTGGCCATTCCATTCTGATGGAATGGGGGGGAAAGTTTTGGAAAAGGGTTTTTGTGAAGCACTCATATTATTCAAAAAGATTCATGAGGTATGTTTCCATCACCCGCTCACCTGCTTGTGGAGTGGTCGTCGCCCACGAGACGCGCACGGTAACTTTTCTCGCGCCAGCATCAACCGCTTTTGCATCGGTAGAAGTGCTCATCACAATATCTTTGTCCGAATTGCGGCGATACACATCATTCAACACGAATGTCCTCCGGAAAACACCGTCAATCATTTGCGGCGTTGCAGTGGTTACCCACTTCGTGCCGTCAAAATTCAAGTAGTACTCCGAACCAACGGCGAGCGATGCAAAGTTGCTCCATCCTGTATCACGAATCGCGGTTATCGCCTCAATACCCTCCTCCGCAAGCGCCGCGCCTTGCACCTGTTCAAGCGTTCCCCTTCCGTGCCGCGCGGCAACTTGAAACGCCGTCAGCACCGACACAAACGACGCAAGCAGCACCGCCACCGCCACCAAAATCTCGACCAAAGAAAATCCTTTCATCTATTTATTATATCACTCGCTCTCCACCGTACCGAGTGTGTTTACACTCACTGTTTTTGATACTGAAGGGTTCCCGCGCACCAAGAGCGTTATTGAGCCGGCTGATACTGCGGCACCCGTAAGCCGTTTAAATATGACTTCATTTCCGGAAAAAGAAATGGTGGAAATAGTTATGCGGCGCGCGAGCATTTCTGTTTTATTATCCGAACTGCCCGCTTGATAGGTCGGCGCGCGGAAAAGAACCGCGCGGTCTGATTCAAAATGCACGCCGTACGCAGAACTATTTTCACCCGCGAGCGTCTTGCTCCTCGCCTCTGTGATAAGCGCCGCCACGCGCGCCGCGCCGGAATCCAATTCGCGGCGCGCCGCGTAAGACGAAAACGAAAACCACCCCGCGCCCACCACTAGCGCGAGAATCGCAACACTCACCACCACTTCCAAAAGAGTAAATCCGCGATATTTCATATATTAGACATTATTCATCAAAGTATACATCGGCAAAATCATAGAATAGGCGAAGAAGCCCGCCGCTATGCCGACGGCGACCATGAGCACCGGCTCTACCACCGCGGAAAGGTTTTTTGTTTTTTGTTCCACTTCCGCCTCGTAAAACAGCGCGGTTTCCTTGAGCATCTCACCGAGCTTGCCCGTCTCCTCGCCGGACGCGACCATTTCCGAAAAATACGGCTGGTACAACTTACCCGCTTCCGCAAACGCGGATGAAAGCGTCTTTCCTTTTTCAACAACAGCACGCGCATTCATAATCACCTTATGGTAATACGAGTTTTGCACCACATCAGCGACTACCCCGAGCGAGGCGACAATCGGCACGCCGGCGGAAGTGAGGGACCCTAGAGTGCGTGCAGTGCGTGCGGAATTGAGTTCTACGACAATCTCACGGAGCTCCGGCGTATGGAGCGCACAAAAATCAAGTACGCGCCCACCAAACGCCGTGCGAAAAAATATAAGCAAGACGGCGGCGACAAATAACACAGAGGAGAGGAACAGAACGCTGTGATTTTGAAGAGCGTCGCTCGCGTAAACAAGCGCACGCGTGCTCAAGGGCAATGCAACGCCAAACTCCTTAAAAGTAGAAGAAAGTTCTGGCACCACATAGATGAGCATCAAAATAGCGATTGCAATCATCACTAGAATAATAATCGCGGGGTAGATGAGAGCACCGCGAAGTTTCCTGCCGAGCGCATACACTCGGTCTAGTTGTTCCGCAAGCGAAGCAAACGACTGCGCGAGCGAGCCGCTCTCCTCTCCTGCAGCAACCACCGCCGGAAAGAGAGGCGGAAATACGCGCGGAAATTGCCGCAAGGCGTCTGAAAGCGCTCTGCCTTTCCGCACCTCGTCTCCGATGGCAGAGAGCGTTTTCTTGAATGATTTATTTCCGCTTTGGCGCACGAGCACTTCAAGCGCGCGTGAGAGCGGTAAGCCCGCAGAAAGCATTGCGCCAACATTCCGCGCAAATGCCACCTTCTCGCGCAACGGCACGAACGAAAAAGAAAATAAATTTTTGTAAGTAAATTTCATTATTCTGATACAACGCGCATCACCTCTTCAATCGTAGTGATGCCTTGTGCGCATTTGAATATTCCATCTTCAAGCATCGTGAGCATCCCTTCGCTCCGCGCCTGTTTGTCTATATCAGATGTTGTCGCTCCGCGCATCACAAGGTCACGAATGGCGGATGAAATACCCATCACCTCATAAATTCCAATTCTGCCTTCGTACCCTTCGGTGCCGTCTGACGCGGTCCGCGGCTTGTAGAACGGCACCTTTTCCCAATGCGTTCCCTTCGGTACGATTTTGTTTTCAACAAGTGCCGCAAGCGTCTTGTTCAAATCAATACTCTTACCAAGCGCCGCAATGCCCGCTTTGGTTAGAAAATATTTTTCTTTAATACCCGAGAGTTTGCGCACAAGCCGCTGGGCAATCACTAGATTTACGGTAGACACGAGTAAAAATGGTTCTACTTTCATATCCAAAAGCCGCGGCACCGCTCCCGCCGCGGAGTTCGTGTGCAGTGTTGAAAGCACCAGGTGCCCCGTGAGCGCGGCGTTAATCGCGAGCGAGGCGGTTTCGTTGTCGCGGATTTCCCCAACCATTACGATATCAGGGTCTTGCCGCACGAGCGTGCGGAGCCCGTCTGCAAAGGTGAGCCCAATTTCGGGCTTCACCTGCGTTTGGTTTACGCGCGCAATTTGATATTCAATCGGATCTTCCACGGTGGAAATGTTCACCTCCGGTGTGTTTAAAATATCAATCATTGTATAGAGGGTCGTCGTCTTGCCGCTTCCGGTAGGACCAGTCGTCAAAAGCATTCCTGTCGTTTGATGGAGCGCTTTGTGCACTTTCT
>JAUYPY010000034.1 GCA_030697445.1 bacterium
GTGCCCATCCGCAAAGAGATTCCCCCACTTCGCCAAGGCTCCGCGGGGCAAGCCCCTCAAGTTCCTACGATTCAATCGTTACTCGCCGATATACAAAGAGGAACGGCATATGACGCTCGTCGCATAAACGAGGCGTTCAGAAAGACGCCGATTGAGGTGAGGCAAACGCTAGAGAGTGTCGGCTTTTTGTCGCGCCTGCAAGCAGTCGCAAAAAAGTTTGCACTCCACATAGATGAGACAGGAGAGCTCGTGAGCGAATCGGGGCTCGTGATGCTTGGGCTAACGCTTCCGACGCAATTCGTAGACAATCTAACCCGTCGTCTGAGACAGCCGCGCGACAAGACGATGGCGATCGGGCAAGCAGTGAATATGGAAGTGTTTAGGCCCGTGAGAGAGATTTTACGCAAGATGAGTGCTCCAAGCGTACAACCAACTCAAGATATACCACCACAAAAACCAGAACAGAAAATAGATACCGGATATCGTTTTGCGCCGTCGATTTCTCCAACGACAGCGCCCACCACACCACAAAATCTTCCCGTCGTGACGCCTAATTATTCTGAACCAAAACCGCCCCTACCGTCAGTATTAGAAGAACAAAAAGCAAAACTACAGGCGACGCCAGAAGTAAAAAAATATATAAGTGACCCATATAGAGAGCCACTATGAAATATCAAACCCCGCAATTTATAGACATTGAAGACCGCTTGTTCGGACCGCTCACGGTCAAGCAGTTCGTGTACCTCGTGGGCGGAGCGGGGCTTTCGTTTATTGCTTATCGTTTTCTGACTTTCTTTATTGCAATTCTCGTGATTGCGCCGGTGGTTGCGCTCTCACTCGCGCTCGCATTTTGGAAAATAAACGGAAAACCGTTTGTGTTTATTCTTGAATCCGCCATTCGTTACTACTTTTCCGAAAAGCTCTACTTGTGGCGCAAAATCCCAAACGCACCGCGAGCGGAAAACGCGACAAAAATTTCCGACACGCCCATGATGCCGAAATTAACCGAAGGAAAACTCAAGGACTTAACATGGACACTAGACATTTCCCATACAACCACGAGAAAATAGGGGTGCTATCATATAATTATGCCTCCACACACAAAACCAACTCAAGAGTTTGTGCCGATTTCGGAAATACGCGACGGCACACTTGTACTCCGTGATGGTGGGCTACGCGCCATCCTTATGGTTTCATCCGTTAACTTCGCGCTCAAGTCCGAAGACAATCAAGAAGCAATACTTTTGCAATTCCAGAATTTTCTGAACACGGTGGACTTCTCAGTGCAAATTGTTATCCACTCGCGCCGATTTGATGTGCGGCCGTACCTTGCGCTTCTTGAAGGACGCGTGAAAGCGCAGCAAAATGAGCTGCTGAAAATACAAATACGCGAATACATCGGTTTTGTGCGCTCGTTTACGGAAAGCACGGCGATTATGTCCAAGACCTTTTTTATCGCCGTACCGTACTCGCCGACACCGGTAAAAATTAAAGGCGGTTTGCCAATCGGCTTCAGGCGCAAAAACCCGACAGCCGCTGTCGCGACAACCGACTTCAACGAGAACCGCACACAGCTTGAGCAGCGCGTGTCCATCGTGGAGCAAGGGCTCACGCGCTGCGGCTTGCGCACGGCGCGCCTCGGCACCGACGAAGAAATAGAGTTGTTTTATAAATTATTCAATCCGGGCGAAGAGCAGCACGCGGCGGTGACAAAATAAAAAATATGGGACTTTTTGATTTTCTAAAACCAAAAAAGAAGCCGGCGCAAGAGGAAATCGTGCCGATATTGCCCGAACAGATTTATCAATCGGGTGTTTTGGAACTGCGCGATGTGCTCGCGCCTGCGGCGCTTAAAATATCACCAAAAATGCTGAATATGGGAGAGAAAATAGCCCGCACATATTTTGTGATTTCCTACCCGCGCTTCCTTACCGCAGGCTGGTTTTCGCCGATTATAAACTTGGACAAAGTGTTTGATGTTTCTATTTTCGTGCATCCAGTTGAGACCGCAAAGGTGCTCAAACAATTCCAGAAAAAAGTGGCGGAGGTGCAGAGCCAGATACATACGCGCGAAGAGAAAGGGTTTGTGCGCGACCCAATGCTGGAGACCGCCTATCAAGACCTTGAGAAACTCCGCGACGAACTCCAGCAAGCGCAGGAAAAGATTTTTGATGTCGGGCTGTATTTGACGCTCTATGCAGACACCGAGGAAGAATTGGAAAAGGTTGAGAGCGAGGTGAAGTCAATTATGGAAGCGAAGCTCGTGTATATGAAGCCCGCGCTGTTTCAGCAGGCGGAAGGGTTCCGTTCGGTTATGCCGACTGCCTCCGACGAACTTTTGGTGCACAGTAAACTCAACTCAGGCCCGCTTTCTTCAATCTTTCCGTTCACTTCGTTTGACCTCACCTCCGACAAAGGAATTCTTTACGGCGTGAATCGGCACAATTCTTCGCTCGTTTTGTTTGACCGCTTTTCTTTGGAAAACTACAACTCGGTCGTATTTGCAAAATCCGGCGCGGGAAAATCATATATGATGAAGCTGGAAATCTTGCGAACCCTTATGTTTGACACCGAAGTCATCGTGATTGACCCGGAAAAAGAATACAATTTCCTTGCGGAATCTGTGGGCGGAAAGTTCTTTTCCATTTCGCTCACTTCCGAACACCACATCAACCCGTTTGACTTACCACTACCACGCGAAGACGAATCGCCTGCGGATATTTTACGCAGCCACATCATCTCGCTCGTGGGGCTTTTCAGAATTATGCTTGGAGGATTAACACCGGAAGAAGACGCGCTTGTTGACCGCGCGATTACAGAAACCTACGCCTTAAAAGACATCACACCTGACTCTGATTTCGGAAAAACCGAGCCGCCTCTTTTGTCTGATTTTGAGACGGTGCTTGCTGGAATGGAAGGGGCGGACAGCATCCGTGTACGGCTTACTAAATATACCAAAGGCACTTGGGCGAACTTCATCAACCGCCCGTCAAATGTGTCTATTGAAGGCAATCTCGTTGTATTTTCTCTACGGGATATGGAAGATGAGCTTAAGTCGGTTGCCACTTACATCGTAACGCACCACATCTGGAACGCAGTGCGACGCAACCTGAAGCGCCGTCTTTTGGTCGTGGACGAAGCGTGGTGGATGATGCGCTCGGAAGATACGGCTTCATTTCTCCTCTCGGTCGCCAAGCGCGGGCGCAAATACTTCTTGGGGGTTGCGACGATTACGCAAGATGTGGACGACTTTTTGAGCTCGCCATACGGCTTGCCGATTGTTACCAACTCGTCAATTCAGATGCTTCTGAAACAGTCGCCGGCTGTCATAGACCGCATTCAGAAAGTGTTTAATTTGACCGATGAAGAAAAATATCTCTTGCTTGAGTCGGATGTGGGGGAGGGGCTCTTTTTCGTGGGGTTGAAGCATGTCGCGATTAAAATCGTCGCCTCCTACACCGAGGACCAAATTATAACTTCCGACCCGTCGCAACTTTTGGCGATTAAGCGCGCAAAAGCAGAATTATCAGCAAGTACACCATGAACCAGCGCATTGACTCAACAACCGGCGGGGCGATGATTGGGGTCGCACTTTTGTTTGACGCAATGAACGCGGGTATAAACCTTATTCCGCTTTTGGGGCAGATTCTTTCGGTTCTTGTGTCTATCGTCGCCTACTGCACATTCGGTTTTTGGTTTATGAAGCGCGGAGTGGGGTTCACCAACCCAAAGCGCGCCGTAACATTTTTCGGCTCCGGAATAATTGAAGCAATTCCTGTACTCAATATTTTACCAGGAGTTACGGTTGGCGTGGCGCTCACTATTGCTATGGTACAATTAGAAGACAAAACCGGCATCAAAATGCCGACGGCAAAAGTATGAAAAAGTTTTTTACAACAATCGGTATGCTCGCATTGGCGCTCCCTGCATTTGCCGCGCTCCCTCCATCGACCGATGCAATACTTATTACGCTCTCGCCGGAAAAGCCGGCGCCGAACACGACGGTAACAGCAACACTTTCTTTCTTGAGCGGTGGGAATGTGTCCGCCACAGACATACAATGGCTCGTGAATGGTGTGTCGGTGCGCAAAGGAAAAGGGGAGGCGTCTGTTTCTTTTCGCACAGGGAAACTCGGCTCTGCAACAAAACTCACCGCTAAACTTTCTGAAGGAGAAGAAGTGGTTGAAAAAACGCTCACCATTCTTCCCGCATCAGTGCTCTTGGTCGCCGAGTCGGACAGCACTGTCCCGCCGTTTTACCGCGGCAAAGCCCTTTTTACCTATCACGGCGCAACGCGTATTGCGGCGATTCCTTTTTTCGGGAACGCAGCTGGCGCGCGCGCGAACCCGAAGACCCTTTCCTATAAATGGAAAATCGCAGACCGCGTGCCCGAGGGTTCATCCGGAGTCGGACGAGATACATTCATTTTTTACGCCCGCGTACCGTTTCGGCCTACGGAAATAACGGTGGAAGTGGAATCACCAGACGGAGGCGCAGTTGCCGAGGCGCGGATTACCGCCGAGGCGCTTGCGCCGCAAGTTGTGCTGTATGAGGACAACCCACTCTACGGCACGCTCTGGAATAAGGCGCTCGCGCGCGACACCACACTGAAAGCTCCTGAAATCCGCGTCGTTGCACAGCCGTTCTTTTTCAACAAAGCCGAAGCAGGGCTTCTGCAGTACAAATGGACATTAAACAGCCAGAAAGTCGGCTCGCCGTCGGACAACAGTATAGTGTTCCGCAAAGAAAATGCAGAGGGAAGCGCTGGTGTTGGCATTTCGATAACCAATCCGAAAGCGATGTTTCAGTTTGGGGATGCAAAGACAACTATTAATTTCTGATTATGCGTACACATCTCTTTATACTAACCGCACTTCTTTTGTTCGCGACAAGCGGTATGTTTATTGCTCACGCTCAAACCGATTATATCCCGCTCGCGTCAATTCCAAACATAACCGACGTGGGAAAAACGACTACCTCGCTCCCTACTTACCTTACCGGCCTCTACAAAACCGGCATTGCGGCGGCGGGGATTCTTGCGGTTTTGATGCTCGTGTGGGGCGGGTTCCAATACGCAACCACCGAAGCGGTTAGCGGTAAAAGCGAGAGCAAAGGCATTATTATGAATGTCGTGTGGGGTCTTGCAACCGTGCTCGCGTCGTATGTTTTGCTGTATACCATCAACCCGCGGCTTGTAGATATCGGGTTGGCGTTAGCACCTCTGAAGTCGGTTACAAAAACCAGAATACCGACGGCGCAGGAAACCTATGGGGCAAGATTAGATGCAATATTGAAGCAAGTAAATAGCACCAGTTTAAAAGCAAGAGAACTAAAAGCGCAAGCAGATGGCATTAATGATAAAATAGCGAGAATCCAGAGTAATATTGATAACGGCGTATTTGAAGATGAAGATGGAAATGAAATGCCTGAGTCAGAACTTCAGGCAAAAATAAATGTGCTGCGTAATGATTTTAATGTAACTAAAACACTTGAAGGAGGTGCCAGATTTCACGAGCAAGCACTTAATCAGATAGAACAAGCGAGTGGTAATATTGTTGACTGTCTTAATGGTCAAGGGCCGTGTTCGCGTTATGTAAGTGACAGTGGTGTTTCAAAACTGATAAGAACGGCACTGTTCGGAAATACACAAAGAACAAACGCGCAACTTGCCGCAGACCAAGCGGCGGCAACAGAATCTCTTAATGGATTGCGAAATT
The DNA here is from genome assembly GCA_030697445.1 of bacterium. Taxonomy (GTDB): domain Bacteria; phylum Patescibacteriota; class Minisyncoccia; order Phycocordibacterales; family UBA10002; genus UBA10002. The sequence continues at coordinate 5,718 of JAUYPY010000034.1, forward strand.
ATACCAATGAAGAGATTCGGAAATTAAACAATCTGGGCTTAACCGAGAAAGCAACCGACCTTCAAAACAAATTGAACGCCGTGACCACAAAATATGAGTTTTTTAAAGCGTGTCCAAATGCAAAAGCTGTTCCAGCAAACTGGCAACCCGGAAATACTAATTGCCAATAAATCTTTATGTCCACAAAAACCAAAAAAATACTCGGAATAATGGCGTTCGTTCTGCTCGTTGCGGCGGGGGCGTTTGCGTATTGGTGGTTCTTCCGCTCCAGTCCCGATGTTGCCAGGACTGATACCGGCGCCGGTTTTCCAACATCAGAAGATACAGGTGGGTTCGAAGGATTAGATGCCGGAAGTGAAAGCACGGGCAACTTCGGCACCGGAGAACAACAACTCCCGCGCCTGCGCCAACTAACTGAAACACCAGTTGCCGGAGCGGTTATTTTCTCCCGCGAGGGAAAAGTATTAGTACGCTACGCCGAGCGCGGCACGGGGCATTTGTTTGAAATCAGTGCGGACGAAGCGAGTGCGCGGCGTATTTCAAACCAAACCATTCCAGAGATAGGCGAAGCGCTGTGGAAGCCCGACGGCTCCGGAGTGCTTGTGCGCTATGCGAAAAAGGCGGCGGGTTCGGAGTACATTGAAAGCTTTTTTGCAAATGTGCGTGCAGATGCGCAAGAAGGAGAACCGCTTCGCGCCTCTTTTTTGCCGCGTAATATCCGCACTATTGCATTCTCACCAACAGGCAACACACTATTTTACCTTTCTGAAAACGCGAACGGCGCGACTGGTATTCTTGCGGCTTCAGACGGCACAAAGAAAAGCACGCTGTTTGAACTCGCGCTCAAAGACCTAACCGCAAACTGGTCGGTTAACGATTCAATATTTCTCACCACCCGCGCTAGCGCTGGAATTGCAGGGCATATATTTTCCGTCGGAACGCAAGGCGGGGTGCTTGCGGTTGTTGCAAGCGATACGGGGCTTACCGCGCTCCCGAGTCGTGGCGGAACGCTGTTACTTACTGGAACAAGCGGGGAGGGCACTGCATCTCTTTCTGTATTCAACCGCGCACAAGCGGCAATTACACCATTAGGTATCACAACCGTTGCGGATAAATGCGTATGGGGCAAGAAAACCCGCACCACCGCCTACTGTGCTGTACCTGATGAAGTAACTGGAAATTTCCCAGACAACTGGTATCAGGGAACACTACAGACGATGGACTCTATATGGACGATTGACGCGGAAGACGGTCGCGCGGACACGGTTGTAAACCTAAGCGACGAATCACGCACCGATATTGATGCGTTTAATTTTGATATTAGCCCCGACGACAAGTATCTCTTGTTTCAAAACAAAAATGATTTAACTCTTTGGCTCTTGCGTCTTGAGTAGTCGCCTACGTACAACGAGTTCCTGCCCAATCGCAAAAAGATTGCTGGTAACCCAATAAAGCGCGACGGCGCCGGAAATAGTGTACGCGGCAATGGCGGCAAAAATAGGCATTACATACTTCATTTGCATATGCATTCCGTGCGCGAGCTCCCCTTGGAACGAGCCATCACGCGTACCAGGAGCGGGAGGCGGGAGCGCAAGTTTTACTTGGAAAAACTGCGTAATACCCGCGAGTGCGGCAAGGAAAATACTTTTACCAGCTATATCAATGAGCCCTAGAAACTCCATACTCACTTCGGGGCGCGGGATAAACGCATAGCGAAGCGTTTCGTTGATTTCAGGTAATCCACCTCGATAAAATACATAAAAAAGAGAAATGATGACTGGAAGCTGGAGAAGGAGCAGGAAAAAACTGGAGAATGGGTTGATGCGCTTTTCCTTATAAAACGCCATAGTGGCGCGCGCAAATCCCTCGCGGTTGTTTGCATACTGCTTTTTCAATGCATCAAGTTCAGGTTGGAACTTGCGCATTGCAAACTGGGTTTCAATTGAGCGCTTAGAGAGGGGGTAGAGTACAAGTTTTACCAGAACAGTCAATATAATAACCGCAATGCCAGCATCAGCGCCAGGAATCACATCCATCAAAAAAACCAGCCCATTGTAGAGCGGCTGGTAAAAAACAACCTTAAAAAACTCGAGCATACTGGTATCGTAGCAAAATTAACGACCGCCGTACATTGCGTCGAAGGAATCTTTTATACTCTGAAATGTCGCTTTCACAGCTTCTTTTTTTACGAACAATACCACTGCAACTCCAGTGGGGAAGTTATCTATATGTGTTTGTAAAAGAGAGTATAAACGCCGTTTGATACGGTTGCGCCCAACCGCAGTTGGCTCAATTTTTTTAGAAACCACCACCGCAAACTTTTTACCTTCGCCATCAATCTTGTGAATTCGTACGCTGAAAAAAGGAGTATGGAACGCTCGTACCGACATACCGAGATGTTTGAACTCCGCAACGGTGATGCGATTATTTTTTTTAAACATACAGAACTAGACACTCAGGCGCTTCCGCCCATTGCTCCGGCGGCGTGCTACAACACGGCTACCACTTGTGGTGCTCATTCGTTTTAGAAACCCGTGTGTGCGGGCGCGCTTTTTCTTTTTTGGACGATAGGTAAATGACATAAAAGTTGTACCCAGATTGTCCACCTATTATTAACATAAGCGGTATCTTTAAGCAACTTCCGTATTGCCGCTGGCGCGATATACTTTCGTAACGAATGGAAAACACTATGAGCCCAAAACAATTATGGGAAAGCGCTTTAGTTGAAATAGGAACATCAATTTCTAAAGCAAATTTCCAAACATGGTTCAAAGACACGAATGTGTCGCGGCTTGAAGATGGGATCGCATACCTAGCTGTTCCGAATGCTTTTGTGCGCGATTGGATTTCCGACAAATACCACAAAATGGCGCTCCACGCTCTTAGAAATCTCTCCGAGCAGATCCGCTCTATTGAGTATGTGATTTCCAAAGACGAACAAAAACGAGCTCCTATCGCAATGAAAATTGGAGCGATGGATTTGGGAAATACGGAATTACCGCTTAAAGAGCATTATATAAACAAAGAAAACAACCTAAATCCGCGCTATACATTTGACTCATTTGTCGTTGGTCCGTTCAACGAGCTCGCGCACGCCGCGGCTCAGGCGATTATCAAAAAACCTTCCGTCTACAACCCTCTCTTTTTCTACGGCAATACAGGACACGGAAAAACACACCTAATCCAAGCGGTTGGAAATTTCCTGTACAAAACCGACCCGCACAAAAAAGCATTTTACATCACTTCGGAAAAGTTCCAAATGGAGTTTGTGGTTGCAATGCAGGCGAACCGCATTAATCAATTTAAAGAAAAATACCGCATCTACGACCTTTTTATTATGGACGACATACAATTCTTGTCAGGAAAGTGGAAAACGCAAGAGGAATTATTCCATTTGTTCAATACTCTCTATGAGAGCAGCAAGCAAATTATTTTCTCCGCCGATGTGCACCCAAATTTTATCTCAGATATTCAAGATCGCCTGAAGTCGCGCTTCGCATCCGGTATGGTAGTAGACCTTCCGGCACCGGACTTTGAATCGCGCATCGCAATTTTGCAATCTAAAGCAAAACATGCTGGATTCCCAATATCAATGGACACCGCACAGTACCTTGCTGGAATCATAGAAGGGAATATACGCGAATTGGAGGGTCTTCTAAACGCAATTGTGTGCAGTTCACAATTAAAAGGAAGGGAGTTGTCTCTCACAGAAGTGAAGGGTATTGTGAAAGCAAACGAAAAACCAAAGAAAACAATATCAATAAAGGATGTATTACGGGTTATATCAAATTTTTATCAAATAGAAGAAGCGAGTATTTACGAAAAAACAAGAAGGAAGGAGGTGGTTCGTCCGCGTCAAATCGCAATGTTCCTCCTAAGAGAAGATTGCAGCATCTCGTATCCACTTATAGGGCAAAAGTTAGGAGGAAGGGATCACACGACAGTTATTCACTCATACGAAAAAATAAAAAACGAATTAAAACACAACAGCACCCTTGAGCAAGAGATTAAACAACTTCGTGCTATGTTATAAGGATGTGGATAAGTTATTAAAAATAAAATTATAGAAAAACAATAGATTTTTATTAGAAAGTTTTTATATACTTACTAACATTTAAAAATACAAAAATACATAACAAAAATAAAGATAAAATTACTTTTTCCACACTATCAACACGCTATCTATCTTATTCATATTTCTTACTATAACAAATGAAAGGAGAATGTTTTAAAGAGAAGTTGGAGCAGGCGATGAGAAACGCAAGCCGAATGACGAGTAAAAACCCGTCACTCGCAGTGCTTTCTTATGTACTTCTTGAGGCGAAAAAAGGTTCATTGACGGTTCGTGCAACTAATATTGATGTTGCATACGAGGCAACGGTTCCGGCGCGAATTGAAAAAGATGGTATTGTTGCAATTTCTGGTCAGTCGTTCACTTCTTTTTTGTCTGGTGTTTCTTCGCAGAATGTAGCACTAAGCGCCACTCAGGGTGGTTTGTCTGTACGCGCCGGAAACTCCAGCGCAACTTTTAAGGTTTTTCCACACGATGATTTTCCTACTTTCTCACAACCAAAAGAATCGGTAAACACATTTCCAGTTTCTCAACTTACTCTTGGTTTAAAATCTGTTTTGTATAGCGCCTCTATGTCGTCACTTAGGCCTGAGCTTTCTAGTGTATTTATGTTTTCGGAGGGAAATATTATTTTCTTTGTCGCAACCGATTCGTTCCGTCTTGCGGAAAAGCAGGTGGTCTTGCAAAAAAATATATCTATACCGCCAACTTTGGTTCCGGCGAAAAACGCAACCGAGCTTCTCCGTGTAATCTCGGAAATGGAGCAAGAATTGTGCTCTGTGGCGAGCGATAAAGGCCAGTTTTCTGTTCAAGGAGGAGGGATGCTATTTACATCGCGTATTGTTGATGGAACATTTCCTGATTATAAACAAATTATCCCAAAAGAATTCGGAACGACAGTTACGCTTCTAAAGGACGATTTTTTGAAAGCCGCACAACTTATTTCCGGGCTTTCGGAAAAATCAAACCAAATTTTCGTAAGTGTGCCTAAAGGTGGGAACGAGATTTCGCTGTATGTGAAAAATGCTGATGTGGGTGAGGGTACAAGTAAGCTTCAGGCGGCGGTTTCCGGAGAGCCGTTTGAGATGAGTTTTAATGCTCGTTACCTTTTGGATTGCTTGAATGCTATTACCGAGTCCAGTGTATCACTTCTCTTTTCCGGCGCAGGCAAGCCGCTAGTCGTCACAGGCGCCGGAAACTCCAACTTCCGCTATATCGTGATGCCAATGAACCGATAACTACTCAATTGCAAATGCCGTTGTTGCCTCTGCACGATTGAGAACGGTGTCGTAGACGACTATTTTTAGTTCGTTCGTGTCTGTGATTCCATTTAAGTCCTTTGGAACAAAAGAAAATGAGAATGGCGCGGCGAATGTTGACTCAACAAAAACTCCGTTCACATAGAGTTCCGCTTTGAGTAGTGCGTATTTTTTCTGTACCGCAGAAATAGAAACAATAACGCGTCCGTTTTTTGCAAACACCGTTCCGGCTTTCGGAGAGGTGATTGAGACGGTTGGTGCAAATTCCTGTTTATGAATAGGGTCGTCTTCGGTTGGAATTACCACATCTGTTTCGTCGGTCAACTTTTGTTCCTCCGCCCATTTCCGCACCGGCGTTTCCCAAAGCACAAACTGCGGGTCGGCTTCGGGATTCATTGGTTTTATTCCGTTGCGAGGATTGTTTTTGTCCAACCAATAAAGGATTGAATGAACTTCGCGCACCACCCTTTCCTCGCGCGTTTCTGCCGGCGTATACGCTGTTGCACGCTTACTCGACATACGGTCTACCGTAAACGCGCGACCGCCTTGCCACATTCCTTTGAGTACCGGAGGAAGGCCGTCTTTACTTTCCTCTGGAGGAGGAGGAAGAACCTCGCGCGGCATAAGCGGGAGCGCTTCGCGCATAAACTCGTTCCAGAGAGGGGATACAACCACAAAACCCGCCGCCTTTTTTTCCATAGGGCGAGCATCGTTGTTTCCGACCCACACTCCTGCCGCGAGTGTCGGCGAGTACCCAACCGTCCATGCATCTTTGTAGTCGTTGGTCGTTCCTGTTTTTGCCGCCACCGAAAAACCGTTTACTTTAAGGTATGAATTTGATCCGAATATGGGCGTGCGCGCCTTGTCATCGCTTAAAATATCTGAAATCTGCCGCGCCACTTCTTCGGATAGAACTCGTTCTGTATTTGGGCGCGGCTCACTTATCAGTGTCTTTTCCGCATTAAAAATTTGTTTTACCGAGTGCACCGCATTCTTTTCACCGTTTGCGGCGAATACGCTGTATGCGCCCACCAGATCAAGAAGTCGCACTTCTCCGCCTCCAAGCACCAAGGTAAGTCCGTATTGATTTGCATTAGTAAGAGTGGATATGCCCATCAGCGTCGCAAGGTTGAATGTATCTTGCTGTCCTGCTAGGTAAAGTGTTTTTACTGAAGGTACATTAATTGACTGCGCAAGAGCTTCGCGCATTGTGATTGGCCCACGGAATTTTTCGTCATAATTACTTGGCGAGTAACACACTTTCTCCGGCTCACCCGCATCATTTAGTGGTTTACCGTCTGCGTCGCAAAGCGCACTGAATTGCGTAGGTAGATCAAAAAGAGCTGTTTCCGGAGTAAACCCTTTAATGAATGCCTCCGCGTACGCAAACGGCTTAAATGTTGAGCCTGGCTGTCTCCCTGCGAGCGCCACATTAAAGTTTCCGTCAATTGCAGGGTCGAAATAATCGCGAGATCCTACCATCGCAAGAATTTCGCCTGTCTTTGGGTCAATCGCGACAAGAGCTGCATTTTCTGCGTTAAACTTTTCTTGATTTTCAAGCGCGTGTTTTTTCACAATGCGTTCCGCCATTTCTTGGAGCCGAGAGTCAAGTGTTGTGATAACACGAAGTCCGCTCTCCGCTACACCTTCGCCGTATTCTTTTATAAGTTGTTCGCGCACGAATAGCGTAAAATGAGGCGCTTTAATGCCGTACGGATCGAGAGGTTGGAATGTTGTTTCCGATTTGTGCGCTTCATCGTATTCCGTTTCTGTAATAAAACCCGCATCGCGCATCCTCGTAAGCGCCAAATTTTTGCGCCCCTCAAGACGCTCCCGATTGGTGCCGTATGGCGAGAAGTAGGTTGGCGCGTTCGGAAGCGCGGCAAGATATGCCGCTTCCGCGAGTGTTAGGTCGCGCGATGACTTATTGAAGTACGAACGGCTCGCTTCTTCAATGCCGTAGATATTACCTCCATACGGCGCCTCGTTGAGGTAGAGCGCGAGAATCTCGTTTTTGGTGAGTGTTTTTTCCAATTTCAGCGCCAGTACCCATTCTTTTAGTTTGCGCGAGATTTTTTTCTCTCCAGTTAGAAGGGAATTTTTCACAACCTGTTGAGTGATGGTAGAGCCGCCTTGTCCGTAACTTCCGCTACCTAGATTTGCAAGTATTGCGCGTAAGATTGATTTTGGCTCAATCCCACGATGTTCGTAAAATCGCGCGTCTTCAAGCGCAACCGCTGCGTTTTTTACATACGGCGAAATATCTTCAAAAGGAACAACGCTCCGTTTTACGCCGCGGTGCAGGTCGTATAGAAGCACTGTGCCGGTTCGGTCGTATATTTTTGTGGATTCGCTTACGCGCCGCTCATTTAGCGATGCGAGGTCCGGAATGCGAAAGGTAGAAATCCAAAGCGCGGCACTCCCCGCAGCGATGAAGCTAAGTGAGATAAGAACAATTAATACGCGCCGCAGGAGATGTTTCTTTTTCCGTCGCACATAGTGCATACTACCACATTTTGTTTTTATGGTAAGATGGCTGTATGAAAGATGCTGCAATTAAAGAACTTCTGACACGCGGTGTTGAGCGGATTTACCCAAGCACCGAATTTTTGGAATCGCGCTTGAAAAGCGGAAAGTCGTTGACGCTGTATCTTGGTATTGACCCAACAGGCCCAACACTTCATGTTGGGCATATGATTCCTCTTTTAAAGCTCCGCCAGTTTCAAGATTTAGGTCATAAAGTAATTTTACTGATTGGTGATTTTACCGGAATGATTGGCGATCCTACCGACAAAAGCGCAGCGCGGAAGCGCCTAACGCGTGAAGAAGTGTTGGAAAACGCAAAATTATACAAAACACAGGCTGGAAAGATCATAGGATTTGACGGAAAGAATCCCGCAGAGCTTCGCTACAATTCGGAATGGCTCGGAAAACTTTCGTTTGCGGATGGGCTTGAACTATGCGCGCATATGTCGCACGCACAGGTAATCAAGCGCGATATGTTCCAAAAGCGGATTGCGGAAGGAAAAGATTTATATATGCATGAATTCTTGTATCCGCTTATGCAGGGCTACGACAGTGTCGTAATGGATGTGGACGGAGAAGTTGGTGGTAACGACCAGACCTTTAATATGCTCGTTGGGCGCGACTTGATGAAGAAAATGAAGAACCATGAAAAGTTTGTCGTGGCGACGAAACTTCTCACCGACAGTGTTGGCGCAAAAATGGGAAAGACCGAAGGAAATATGGTTGCGTTTTCCGACACTTCTACCGACTGTTTCGGTAAGGTAATGAGTTGGCCGGACAGTATGATTCTCGCAGGGTTTGAACTTTGTACACGCATTCCGATGAGCGATATCAAAACCATAAAGGTCTCCCTTGAAGACGGAGAAAACCCAAAGAATTTTAAACAGCAATTAGCAGAAGAAATCACCGCACTCATTCACGGTGGAAGTGAAGCAATAAAAGCACGAGATAGATTTGAGGCAACATTCACAAAAAGCGAACCAAGCGAGTTTCTCGAGATTGAGTTTGCGGCTAAAGCGGTTGCTGAGGTTTTGGTAAAAAAGGGAATTGTTGAATCAAAATCAGACCTCCGGCGACTCATTAAAGAAGGAGCTCTCACCAACCTTGATACTAACCAAAAAGTAGGGGAGGAATTCTTGACCAACACACAGGCGGGTAGGTATCGCATCGGCAAGCACCGGTTTGTGCGTATCACTGAATAAAAAACTTCCCGAGGTGACTCGGGAAGTTTTTTATTCACTCTTCTTCACTTTCCATCTCGGAGGTCATTTCTTCCCCCTCTTCTACGCTCACTGAAGGGTCAATGGTTTCATCTTCCATTTTGATATAGTGCCTTATCTTATAAAAAGATACGCAGATAGTTGTATCAAATCAGTATTTCTTTGCAAGAACGCTACCTGTGGAAAACTTTTCTGTTGCCAAACAAGTCAGCCCTATCGCAATTGCATCGTATTCGTCGTCTAGCCGTTTTCTTGGAGGCAATGCAATAAGTTTCCTCACCATTTCCGTAACTTGTGTTTTATCGCTCCTGCCGTAACCGGTTACGGCAATTTTTATTTGCAAAGGCGTGTATTCAAACACAGAAAGTCCAGCACATGCGGTTTCGTAAAGAATGACACCGCGCGCTTCGGCAACGCGAAATGCTGTTTTCTGATTAGAAAACAAAAACAGCGTCTCGGTCGCCAGTACCTCCGGCTTCCACTCCGCAATCACTTTTTTTATTTCACCGCCGATATGCGCGAGCCGCTCGCTCGCCGTTTGTTTTTTGTCCGTCGTTACGCACATAGAAAAAAGCGCAATCTCCTTCCCGTTTTGTTTTTCCAAAATTGCAATACCCAAACGGTCGTATCCCGGATCTATCGCAAGTACGCGCATATTATTCGGCATTTGTGATTACCTCTTGAATGTCATCATGTGCCTCAAGTTTTTCAACAAGTGCTTCCAGTTTCGCAAGGTCTTCGTCCGAAAGGGAAACAGTCGTCGTGGGCTTCCACCCCTCTGGCGTTTTCTCAAACGCCCACGCCGCGGCGCCGGGGGAAGCGAGATTGCCGCCGTTTTCAGAGAGTAGGTGTTTAATTTCATTTGATGCTCGGTTGCGGCTATCAGTGAGCGCTTCAATCAGTATCGCAACACCTCCTGGTCCGTACGCTTCGTAAAGCACCGATTCAAGCGATGCGCTGGAGTCTTCGGTGGCTTTCTTAATCGCGCGCTCAATGTTGTCGCTCGGCATATTTTCTTTCCGCGCGCGCTCTATGGCGGCGCGGAGCATTGGCGCGTCCTTGTTTCCTTTCGCGGTCCGCGCCTCATTCGCAATCAGTTTTGCAAACTTAGAAAACACCTGACTCTTCTTCGCGTCGGTCTTTCCTTTCTTGATTTTTATCTGACTCCATTTATTGTGACCACTCATGCAACAAGATTAACTCTTTTCCCATATATACTCAAACATTTTCTCAAAGGTCTCCCGGATGTACTTACTTTCCATAACAACCGTCACCAGCCCATCTTTGAAGTTGGTAATCGCGACTTTGTCGCCGTATATAATAATCTGCGCGGGAATGTTCAATTTTTCCGCAGGCACTTTTTTTCGCGTGATGAGATATTTTTCGTCGTCCTCCACCGGCGTCGCTACCATCTGGCTTGCCGCAAGCGGTGTGATGGCGCGCGTTTTGATATTTTGCTCAACCTGCTTTTTAATTTGTTCTTTGATGAGTTGCAGCACTTCTCGCCTGCCTTCAATAATGGGCGAGCTGATAACTCGTATATCCTGTCCAACTTCAATAATATCGGCATACACATTTTGCAGTCCCTCCGTTCCTTCAAAAAATTGAATACTTGGTTTTCCGGAAAGTAGGTTGAATGACGAAGCGAAAAGCCCGTATGAGCGTTCCAGCGTCTGAAACGCTTCCTCGGAGCGCTCTCTGCGCGCCGCGGCAAGTTCTTTGAGTTTCTTCGGATGCGCAGGGAAGAAGAGCGCAACCTTACCAATATCCTCGCGCTTCTCGGCAAGTCCAAGAGCCGTCAATTGCTCCAGCACTTTGTAGGTTAAGGCGCGCCCCGTACCTGTTTTTGAGGCAATAATCTTTGCTGGCGACAGCCCGTTTTCAAGCAAAAACAAATAAATCTTTGCCTGCTCTTTTGTGAGCCCCGAATCAATAATTATTTTTTCATTCATATTCTGTTACGCCAGTGTAACAGAATAGGGCTTAAAAAGCAAGCAAACGGTGGAAAAAGCCACAAAATAGTGAATAAATAAGCCGTTTTGTGGCAAAACGCTTGACTTATATTTTCATTATGCTATGATTGTAGACGGAAAGCTCTTAATTATGAATACAAAAACATACTTCGGTTTCGGTATCGCTCCCTCAATGTTCCCCTCCAACTGCACTATCCGTAAGCAAACGCTTACGGTGGAGCAAGCGAAGGAGATCATCGCGGCGGGCGTGGTCAGTTGCCTCAACCCCAGTCACAAAGCCAGCATCGATGTGATGCAGACCCGATTCGGCATCTCGGTGGAAATCCCACCGAAAGCGCCGAGCGTGGTTGTGCAGAACGGAGAGGCAGCGATGGTGATGGGGGTCAGCGGGTTGCCCCGGTTGGAAAACCGGCACGAGTACACCGCCGAAGAAGTGGCGGGTGCGAAATTCAATTTCGCGCTGTTCACGGTTTCCGAGTAGTACTCGCCATGTCATATCGGCCTGACATTAAACAGCCGCGTAATTCTTCGGGGAAGCTCCGAGGGGCCTGACAAGCCGAAACTGTTGGGGTGGACATTTCTACCCCTTGCTTCTCGGGATGTGTGTCCCGACTGATGATTGGCTCAAAAGAGCCGAAAAGCAGAAAAGTTCTTACACAAAAAGAAAGGAGGGGTATATGGCCGAAAAAAGGTATCAAACCCTTCTCGCTGAAGTGCTTGAGACAATCAAGCGCGAAAAAGGCGAGGAGGAGATGAAAAAAATGTTTCGAGAATGCAAGGAGGCGGGAAAAGAGGCGATGAGCCGACAGGTTCTCAGCCAAATCAGCAAACAAGCATCCACGGAACTGCGCCAACTGCTGTTGGCGCGCCACCCCGACTTGAAAAACATATAACGGTGCCGACTCGGCATCAAAACCAAAAGGAAAGATATGACCTCGAAAGAGTTCGTTGGTGCCGAGTTGGAGCAGGCCTACGCCGAAGTATTCGGCGGAGCGGTAAACGGAGGATGGAGCGACGGCGGGAAGGATGTCGCGACGAACGACAGCGAAATCCCCGCCGTGCAGGTGAAGTCCTCTGTTCCGTTCGCTCTCGCGTTCCTAAAGGAATCGCTTCGCCGCCGCCGCTTTATTCCCATTTGTGTTGGGGATCCAAGCGGCAAGGAAGAGATGCTCCATTCCCTGAAGAAATTCGGGGGCTATGTGGGGAATGATATTCCAAGGCGCGTGGAGATTCTTGAGGGAATCGCGAGGGTACGGGAGCTCATCGGCACCTAACTGTTCGCTTGGGGCGGACGGGGCAGAGCGACTGCCTGGCAACAGAATGGTCGCAGGAGAATCTTCGGATTCTCTCTCTTATCGGACTCATTATCTCGGGATAGTGAATTCGTATGGGAAGAAAGTTCTTTGAAGAATTTCCT
>JAUYPY010000037.1 GCA_030697445.1 bacterium
ATTTTGAAAAAGAATATGTGCCGTCCGTGGCGAACCAACCCGACTTTGGCGAATTTCTTGCCATCGTCTCAACCGCAAATTTCTCGTTTGAAACGAGGAATCCAAACGACCCAATTGAGGTGTCTGTTCAGTTTCGCGACAAGAGCGGACGAGGGTTATTTCAAGGTAGTCAGTCATTCAAGCTCGTCAAAAACCCCGATGGTAGTTACACCTCGCCTGCGGAAATCAAAGTGCGTGTGTGGCCAAACAGCGACTTGCCTTTGGAAGTCGCCGGAGCGGATTGGGTTGAAGTTGTTCTCTTGAATGAACAAGGGGAGACAACTGAAACTCGTTCGCTTGACCGAGACCAGAGAACCGGAAACTTTTTGTTCCCGCTTTATCTTGCGGGGCAGAAGAATGTTCTCATTACGGCGTTTGACAATCGCGAAGATGGGACAACCGTCAAAGCGGTGTACTCGGCGCAAACAGGCACGCAACAGCCAACAATCATCACTCGGTCTGTGACCACCTCTGCTTCTCTTGAGGGTGTGATTGTAGTTAAGCCAGACAGCAACCATGTTGTCTTAAATCGGCTTGATGAGCAAGTTGCTCGTGCGTTTAACAGTGGGGTGTCGCCCTTGGTACAGATTACATTTACCAAACCGCAGACACTTTCTTTTTACGCAGAACATCCAAGTGATGGCGTGGCGAAAGGGTTTTGGATTCGGCAAGCAAATCAGACCAGGTGGATGTATTTCCAAATCGTCAGTGGTAAGTTGTCGGAATTAGGCCTGACTACCGGCGTTTACGACATCATCATCGACTGGCCGACATTTGGAAAGCGAGAGCAGACATTCAGTCGCGACGGTGGTGGCAAGGGTTAGGTTTCGAGTTTCTCACACGACCGCGCAAACGAAAGTTTGCGCGGTTTTTATTTTTCTGATAGTATATTTCTGCGATGTCTCAAGACCGTTTAATCAAACTCGCGTGCGCGACCTGCAAGAGGGTCAATTATTGGAGCGAGAAAAACAAGAAAAAAGTGGAGCGCAAGATAGAGCTTGCGAAGTTTTGCAATTGGTGCCGCAAACGCACAAAACATAAGGAGACGAAGAAATAATACGGGCGATGGAGGAATCGGACCTCCGATTGGCGTTTTGGAGACGCCTGGTATACCACTTACCTAATCGCCCAGTACACTTTTCAGCATAGCAAAAATCTGTGATTTTTGCGATGGGCGAAACCACTTAATTTCTTTATTTCGTTTGAACCAAGTCATCTGGCGTTTTGCATAGCGGTAAATCTCGGTCTGTAGTTTTTCAATCATTTCTTCTTTTGTCATAAGTCCGCGCAGATATCGTGAAAGGTAGCGATATTCCAACCCTATCGACTCCATTCGTTTCCACGATAGCCCTCGCGCATGCAGATTTTTAACCTCGCGAATCATACCTCGGCTAATTCGCACGAATAAGCGCATAGATATTTTCTTCTTTAACTCTGCGGGTGGAAGCGTTATGCCGAGCCAGATGGCACTCCCCGATGTTTGAAGACTATCAACATCGGGGGGCGGGGTGTGGACGGAGTTCGCATAAGCGATCTCAATCGCCCGCACAAGCCGGCGCGGGTTGTGTGGGTCAATGGTTCTTGCACGGAATACATCGAGTTTTTGCAGCATCGTGAATAGTTCTGATGTCGATTTTTTATCCAGTTCTTTTCGGAGCGCAGGGTTTGGCAGCACCTCCGGAATTATGATGCGTCCGAGTGCGGCGTCTATGTAATGCCCCGTGCCGCCTACGATAATAGGAAGCTTCCCGCGCGAAAAAATCGCGGAAATTTTTGCGCGCGCCATTCTATGGTAGTCCGCAACCGTAAACTGTTTTTTCGGATCTGCGACATCAAGCAGGTGGTGGGGAACGCCACGCATTTCTTTTTTTGTAATTTTTCCCGTACCAATATTGAGTCCGTGATACACCTGACGCGAATCTGCGGAAATGATATCGCCGCCAAGTTTGCGCGCGAGAGTAACCGCCAAGGCACTTTTGCCGACAGCGGTCGGTCCGACGATTACCAATATTTTTTGCTTTGTATCGCCGTTTTTCATGCCAGATGAATCTCACCCATACTTTCTGAAATGAAGCCCTTGATTTCAAGGAGCGAAAGGACGGCGTTGGTTTTGCTCACAGGCAGCTTTGCCGCCGCGATGAGCGCGTCGCGCTCCATCGGTACCCTTAAGAGTTCCAGTATTTTTATTTCCTCCGGCGAACAGTCAGCGTAATCGCGAATGTTTCGCCCCTCATCGTCTGCCGCCTTGAGCCCGAGCGCCGCAAGCAATTCTTCAGGCGTGCGCACGGGCGTTGCGCCGAGCCGCATCAGAAGGTGCGGTCCTTCCGTTGCGCCAGAGAAAATGGAACCTGGTACGGTGAGCACATCACGATTGTATTCGGAAGCAAGGCGTGCGGTGATAAGCGTGCCTGATCGTTTCTCCGCTTCTATAACAAGAATCGCATCCGAAAGCCCCGCCATAATACGGTTCCGTTGTGGAAAGCTGTACAAAGTTGCGCGGAACTCTGGCGCAAATTCAGAGAGAAGCGCACCGCCCGCGACGACGATGTGGTCGGCGAGGGCTCGGTTCGCTACTGGGTGCATTACCTTTCGGCTAAGCCCCGAGCCGGGCACCGCAACGCATTTTAATTTTGCATCCAGCGCGGCGCGGTGCGCGATGCAGTCAATCCCGAGCGCAAGGCCAGATACAATGACAACTGGGTGTCCGTAAAGCCCAGAAACCAATTTTTCACACGCTTCTTTTCCATACGATGAATAGCGGCGCGATCCCACGACCGCAAGCCATTTATGCTCTTCTGGTGGTATTTTTCCTTCCACCCAGAGCTTCTCCGGCGGGTCGGGTATTTCGCGCAACCGGCGTGGAAATTGCGACGGCTTTATGGCGGTTATGGACGACATTTCTTTATGGTATCATTATTCACAATATGTTGGACATAAAGTTTATCCGGGAAAATAAAGAACTCGTTGCAGAGGCGGCGCGGAAGAAGCGCGTCGTATTTAAGGTTGAGGAACTTATCGCCGCCGACGACGAACGCCGCGCGCTTCTCAAAGTGGTGGAAGATAAGCGCGCGGAGCAAAATAAAAAAAGCGAGCAGATTGGGCGAGCAAAAGACGACAGCAAACGGCAGGCGTTTGTGGAAGAAATGCGCGCGCTGAAAGCGAGTATGCAGGAAGAGGAGGAGCGGCTGAAAAAGGCGACGCAGAAGTGGCAAACGCTGATGCTCCTTGTCCCGAACATTCCGGATATTTCCGTGCCGGAAGGGGAGAGCGATGTAGATAATAAAGAGGTGCGAAGTTGGGGCGAGAAACCGCAATTTGTGTTTGAACCGAAAGGCCACATTGATTTGCTGTTGAAAAACGATATGGCGGATTTTGAGCGCGGTGCCGCGGTGTCGGGTTTCCGCGGATACTTTCTGAAAAATGACGGTGCGCTTTTGTCGTTCGCGCTTTGGAAGTTTTGTTTTGATTTCTTTGTGAAAAAAGGTTTCTCGCCAATGCTTGCGCCTTCGCTCGTACGTCGCGAAGCGCTTCTCGGCACCGGGTACCTACCGCAAGGCGAAGATGATTTGTATAAAACGCAAGACGGCGATTACCTTGCCGGAACCGCCGAAGTGCCGGTGATGTCGTATTTTTCGGATGCGACGCTTTCTGCGGAAGAACTGCCGAAAAAAATAATCGCTTTCTCACCTTGTTTCCGTCGCGAGGCGGGAAGCCACGGCAAGGACACGAAAGGACTTATGCGCGTGCATGAATTTTTCAAATGCGAGCAAGTCGTATTGTGCGAGGCGAATCACGAAATCTCAATGCGCTTACACGAAGAATTGACGACGAACGCGGAAGAACTGATGAAAGAGCTCATACTTCCATATCAGGTGGTAGCAAACTGTGGCGCCGACCTCGGGCTCGGGCAGGTGAAGAAATACGATATTAACGCATGGGTGCCGTCGGAGAAAAAATACCGAGAGACGCATTCGTCGTCGTATTTTCACGATTTTCAAACGCGGCGGCTCAACATTCGTTACAAAGATAAGGATGGAAAAGCAAAATTTGCACACTCACTAAATAACACCGCGCTCGCGACTCCGCGCCTTCTTATTCCGCTTTTGGAAAACAACCAGCGCGCGGATGGGAGCATTGTCGTCCCGCCAGTGCTGGTACCGTATTTGGGGAAGGAATCTTTCGGCATCCGATGTTGATAGGCGGCCCGCCCGAACGACTGTTCAGTCGGGCGGGCAAACATCGGGTGCCTATTCTATAATGCTCTTATGCCGATGCGCGTTGAATTGCAGGGGTTACGCCGAAAACGCAGTCCAAACAAGGCGCGGCAATTTGCATGGCGCGCGTTTTTTGCTTTGTCCACGCTTGTCGCTATCTTTTTCGGCTTGTCGCTGTTTTCGTTTTATACGCCGTTTCAGATTGAGAAAGTAATGATTATCGGCATAAACCCATCCGAGCGCGCCGCAGAGCGGCGCGCTGAAGCAAGCGTTGCGCGCGCGTTTGCGGACGCGGGGGTGAGCTTGTTTTCCTTTACCAGTAAACTATTTTACCCGCGCAAAGAAATTATTGACGGAATCGCGTCAACTTCGCCCCGCATCGCGTCCGTAGGCGCGATGCGGGGCGGCGCTCTTGTGATTATCGCCGTGTCGGAGCGGGAGCCATTTGCAGAATGGTGTTCTTCAACCGGCGAGTGCGTTTTTATTGACGAAAGCGGCTTCGGCTTTGCGAAGGCAAAAGGTGATGCGTCGCCGCGTTCCAATATTGTGTTTGAGGGCGTAGACACTGCGTCTGGCGCGCGCTACCTTCCGCCCGAAAAGTTCGCGCTGCTTCGGAATATTGTTGCTTCTGCGGAACGAGTTGGCTTGTCAATTAAGAAGGTAGCGCGCGCGGAAGGAAACGATTTCGCGTTTGTGCTCTCCGACAATGCCGAAGCGCGCTTTGT
>JAUYPY010000038.1 GCA_030697445.1 bacterium
GGAAGAAAGAAACTCGCAAGGTCAACAGCAACTTCCAAAAAACCGCCGGGGTTGCCGCGTAAGTCAATGATGAGTTTGTTGGAACTGCTCACGATAAAGTCTCTCAGTGCGTCGCGGAACATTTGCGGAGCCGCGGATGAAAAATTGTAGAGTTTAATAACAAATACGCCGTTCTCGCGCAGCCCATTCCCCTTCGCGGTCGTCGTTGCCATATCCCCCGCTTTTTTCGGCGATTCCTTAAACTCCGTGTCAATTGTCGGAATCGTAATCACATCGCGCACAACAGACACCTCAAACGGCGCGCGCTTGCCGTTCCTTATTATGGTAAAGCGTACGGGAGTTCCCTTTTTGCCGCGAATCAAGCGCACAGCTTGCTCAGTTTTCATTCCCACCGTTACTGTATCGTTGATTTTAATTATTTTGTCTCCCGGCTGAATGCCCGCGGCGGCGGCCGGAGTGCCGTTCAAAGGCGCCACAACTACGATCACCTCATCGCGCGAATCAATCTCCATTCCAACGCCTTCAAAACTGCCGTTGATTTCGCTCTGAAACATCGCAGCTTCATCGGGCGGCATAAACACGGTGTACGGATCCTTGAGCGACGAAGCAAGTCCTTCAATAGAACCCCATACCTTTTCTTGCGGTGTCGTGGTCGCATTTCCGACATATTTTTCATTTAAAACATTCCATGCTTTCCAAAATGGCGCGAAATCAATTTCGTCTGGCATCCCTTCCGTTTTGTTCGCAAGCCCGACGGCTCCTTCAATCGCGGGTCTGCGCGTCTCGCCAAACTTCGCGCCTGCAAAAAAAAGCGCCGCCGAGAGTACAAGTGCAAACGCATACTGCGCCCCGCGATTTTTCTTGTGTTCCATAGCGCTTTATTATCGCAAAAATAGACCAGTAAGTCAAAAGCACCGCGTTATGTCAACACACTTTTGATTTCAGCGACGATTTCATCAAGAGTAACTGTCGCTTTAATTAAGAAACGTGCCGCACCGAGCGTTTTGCCTTTTTCCACATCATCGCTCTGACCGAGGTTAGAAAGCAGAATAACTGGAATTGATTTTGTTTGTGGATTTGCTTTGAGTCGTTTGAGCACTTCGTATCCATCAACGCCAGGAAGTAGAATGTCTAACAAGATAACATCCGGGTGTTCAGATGCGGCAAGCGCGAGCGCTTCTTCGCCGTCGATCGCGTGCGCCATCGTACACTCTTGCGTTGAAAGCTTGCGCGCAATGAGGTCGGAAAGAAATGTGTCGTCTTCCACCCAAAGTACTTTCTTGCCTTTAAGTGCGCCTGTCAGCGGGGTCGCGCTCTCTCCTCCCACAGAGACCACCGCATCCGCGCCCCCTTTGCCCAATTGAGTTCGCACCTTCACCATTACTTCCTCAGGATCAAACTGTGCTTTGACCAGATAATCTTTGACTCCAAGAGAAAGAGCGCGGTTGATCTCTACCGGCTGGCCTGAATTTGAGATGACCACAACGGGAATATTCACGATGTCTTTGTCTTTGAACTTCTCTTCCAAAACTTCATAACCATTCATTTTCGGCAAGATGATATCCAATAGCACTAAATCTGGTTTCCAACTTCGTATCTCGGCAAGGCCGGACACACCGTCTCCTGCGAGCCGTGTTTCATAGTCGGCAGCCGCCAACTTCTGCATCAGCACGCTTCCTAGAAACGCGTCATCTTCGATAATTAAAATCTTTTGTTTGTTTTGTGTCATCACCATAATGAATAATTACTACATCCGAAGATTATACAATCGGAATGGTAAAATAAAAAGTAGACCCTTGCCCCTCAATGCTTTTAAACCAAATCCGCCCCCCATGCTTTTCCACAATGTTCTTCACAATAAAAAGGCCTAGTCCAGAACCATCGGTCTCCTCTTTTACGGCGTTGCGCGCACGGAAGAATCTTTCAAAAATATACTGTTTTTGTTCATTTGGAATGCCAATACCGGTATCAATGACCCACACACGAACCGCGTTTTCCCCCTCGGGAGACATACCGACTTCAATAGTACCATTTCTACGAGAATACTTTATTGCATTATCCAAAAGATTTTGGAAAACAGCGCGCATTTTTTCCGGGTCCGCATGTACTTTAGGTACTTCTACCTTCGTGGGTGTGATACGAACTACCACCTCCTTTGCATTTGCTTGCGGCAAAAGTTCAAAAAGCACATTGTCTAGTACATCTGCTAGCTGAATTGGCGCTGGTGCATAGCGCATCTTACCTGAGTCAATACGGTCTGCATCCAACATATCGTTTACCAGTCCGATCATTCGTTCATTTGACTCGTATGCCTTCATCAGGAGTGTTTTTTGCGGCGTAGGCACAACCCCAACATCTCCGTTAATGAGAAGATTTAATGTCCATTTTATTCCCGAAAGCGGAGTACGAAGCTGATGCGCAACTACCATAATGAAACCTGATTTAGCTTCATCCAATTTGTGCAGCTGCTCGTTCGCGCGCGTAAGCTCCAAATCGCGCCGCACCAAAAGACGCGCAGCATTCTCCTGTTCAGCAAGTAATCGCACCAATTTTTCTTGTTCACCAATCTCCATACAAAGTTAATCGCCGAGTACGCAAATGACCACTGTTTCGTTATGGAACGCAGGATTGCATTTGTCAATATTGCGAACCTCGCCTCCAAGCGGAGCTTGTTCGCCGTATGTGTAAAATCCTATGAGCGGCGTAGATTTGCCAACAACCTCTTGAATTGCGTTAATTTCATCACCTCTACGCTCCCCGAAGAGTTTGCTGCGCGCGATACAGTTGAAAATAATAACAGCTTTCGGCGTGGCGACGCCAAGCTCCCGCATCGCATGTTTCGCCGCCTGTTTTGCAACTTTCACCGCTTCCTCGCGACTCCCGATCATCAAGCGAATCTCCGAACCCTCTGGAATCTCCGCGGCGCAGGTAATAGAACCGTTCTCATCCACTGTAATTGGGTCGCGAATAAGGAGTTCATCGCTTCCCTCCACCTGCATGCCAAGCGGGTAGGTAATTGCGAGCTTTGCGAGCGCTTCGGTTTTGAGCTCTTTAGCGCGCTCCGCGCCGAAGTAATCTTCGTAAATGCGTATTGCCGGTTTGCCATCTAACTCGTGAAGCACTGCACCGTTTGACTTCGTCACTTTTTTCGGCGCGCCGACTGGAATCCAGCCATGTTTAACGCCGATACCCATCTTAAAGGAGCCCTGCAGCCCGAGCCCGATGACCGCACCGGAATACACTATATCATTCAAATACTGGAAGGTCTTCTTAAATTCAAAATCGTCTCCAGCCGCACCGCCGACGACCGGAAAATGAGGCCCGAGAGTGTCCAAGACGCCGCGCACAATGTCGGCGCCGTTCCCCACGAGCACATCGGGAAGCATTATAAACGCGTCCAGCTTTTTGCCGGGTGCTTGCGTGGCGACTGCCTCCGCGGCGCGCGCGCCGGCGACGCGCGCGCCTTCCGCGATATTTTCACCTACTCCAGCATACCAATTGATACCATCGGTTTTAAGCGCCATCACCGCGACGGAGTGGCGCTTCGCGGGGCCATCGGTCGTAATTTCCCCTGCAGTAGAACAGCCAACCAAAAGCGCGTTCTTTGAAACAGAGCGCACGCCGGCAAGCATCTTCGCTTGGTCATAACGCACCGATGCGAACACAATAACCGCATTCGGGTCAGAATCGCCCAAATTATCTACCGCGTCTTGCGCCGCATTAGCGCCAATTGCATATGAGTCATCTCCTTCTGCAAGTCCAACGCCTGCTTTTATTGACATGAAAATAAATGGTCTAGTGAATAAGCGTTATTATAACAAAAAAATGGCGCGTGGATTGCAACGCTATTGTGTATAAGCGCATTTTTTGATTGACATCGGATGTCAATCAAAAAATACTTAAAGACTTTCTAAAACGCAAATCTCATCGCGTAAGAGTGCTGCGGACTCGAAGTCCAGTATTTTCACCGCTGCGTTCATCTGCGCTTTTTTCTCTTTTAAAAGTTTTGCGCGCGATGTGTGTTTGAGCGCTTCGCGGTCGAGCGCTATCAAAGATGCTACCGCTTGTTTATGCTCCAGCCCAAGCGACTCCGCCATCTCGTGCACTTTTTTCACAATCGTCTTTGGCGTAATGTTATGTTTTTTGTTGTATGCAACCTGAATTGCGCGACGCCGGTTGGTCTCTCCTATTGCCCGTTCCATTGAACCAGTTACGGTATCGGCATACAAAATCACGCGCCCCGCCACATTGCGCGCCGCGCGCCCGATAATCTGAATGAGCGAGGTTGCCGAACGCAGGAATCCTTCGCGGTCTGCGTCCAAAATCCCGATAAGCGACACTTCTGGCAAATCCAACCCTTCGCGCAAAAGATTAACGCCAACAATACAATCAAATACACCCTTCCGAAAATCCGCCAAAATCTGGATGCGCGGTAGCGTTTCAATGTCGCTGTGCAAATATTCGGCTTTTATATTTTTATCTTTAAGAAATGCCGTTAAATCCTCCGCCATCTTTTTCGTGAGCGTCGTCGCAATCACCCGCCCGCCTTTTTTTATCGCCGCTTCCGCTTCTGTAATAAAATCAGAAATCTGTCCGCGGTATTTTTCTTTTTCAGAAACCGGCTTAACGCTGATTTCTGGGTCAATAAGACCCGTCGGACGAATTACTTGCTCTACCACGCCTTTTTTCTCCAACTCATATGGCCCAGGCGTTGCCGAAGTGAAAAGCGTTTTCCCTATACGCGCTTCAAATTCGGCAAACTGGAGCGGACGATTGTCTTTTGCAGACGGCAGCCGGAAGCCGTGCTCAACAAGCGTTTCTTTGCGCGCACGATCGCCTGCGTACATTCCTCGAATTTGCGGCACCGTCACATGCGACTCGTCTATAATCGTTAAAAAATCTTTCGTGTTCTTTGCAAAATACGACATAAGCGTATCCGGCGGCTCGCCGAGAAGCTTCCCCGAAAAATGCCGCGAATAATTCTCAATGCCGTTGCAGTAACCGACTTCTTTGATCATCGCGAGGTCGTAGCTCGTGCGGCGCTTCAAGCGTTCCGCTTCAAGAAGTTTCTTTTCTTTTTCAAATGTCTTGAGTTGCGCGCTTAATTCCGACTTAATTGTCGCAACAGCTCGCGTGCGGTCTGCTTCAGGTGTAATGAAATGTTTCGCGGGAAAAATAAAAAGTGTGTCCGTTTCTTCCAAAAGCCGGCGGGACACTGGATTGATTTTCTGTATCCGTTCTATGCGCTCGCCTTTTATTTCTATACGGTACATCTCCCGCGCGCTTTGCGGAATAACCTCCACTACATTGCCAAGCGCGCGACATTGCCCGGGAGTTAAGTCCGCAGTCGTGCGTTCGTAATGCACGCCAATAAGCGCGCGCAATATTTCACTGCGAGAAATCGCCTGCCCTTTTTCCAACTTAATATTTACTTTTTCATATTCCTCGGGGCTCCCCAACCCGTAAATACAGGAAACGCTCGCAACCACAATCACATCGCTGCGCGTCAAAAGTGCCTCCGTCGCCGCGTGCCGCAAGCGTTCAATTTCTTCGTTTATCTGCGCCTCTTTTTCAATATAGGTATCGGTAATCGGCATATACGCTTCCGGTTGATAGTAATCGTAGTAGGAAACAAAATAGTGCACCGCGTTGTCGGGGAAGAATTCTTTGTACTCTTGCGCCAGTTGCGCCGCTAGCGTCTTGTTGTGCGCAATCACGAGCGTCGGCTTCTGAAGCGCCGCAATCACATTCGCTGCGGTAAAGGTCTTGCCGCTCCCCGTAACACCAAGAAGCGTCTGATACTGCTTTCCCTTTTCAAACCCTTCCACAAGCGCATGTATCGCTTTCGGCTGATCGCCCGCGGGTTTATAAGTGGTTTTGAGTTTAAATTTTTCCATATGTATCCAAAAATCCATCTTTATATTTTTTAAACTTCCCATCCAAAATCGCTGTGCGCATATTTTTTACCAAGCCAATGAAAAAAGAAAGGTTGTGGATTGATGCAAGTGTGTAGCCGAGCAGTTCTTGTGAGCGGAAGAGATGCGCGAGGTACGCGCGGGTGAAATTTATACAGGTGTAGCACGGGCAATCTTTCTCCAACGGCGAGAAGTCAGTGCGGAAGCGCGCGTTCGTGATGTTCACCCTCCCTTTTTTCGTATAGAGCGAACCGGTGCGCGCTTCGCGCGTCGGAGACACGCAATCAAAGGTGTCGCAGCCGTTTTCAACTGCGGAAAACAAATCAGCTACGCCGCCTATACCTAAAAGATGCCGCGGTTTCTCCTCAGGCAGTATTTCATTAACCCAGCGCACCGCGTTCCCCATATCCTCTTTCTCAAACGAACCTCCGATACCGAAACCGTCAAAATTCATCTTCCAAATCGCACGCGCGTTTTCTTTCCGCAAATCCTCGTAGCGCCCGCCCTGCACAATGCCAAACAGTGCTTGTTTCTTCTCTGTGCCCATATTTTTGATTGACATCGGATGTCGATCAAAAATATGGGCGGCGAGACAGCGAGCCGCCCATCGATGCGTTCGCTCCATTGCGCGGCGCTGATACGCCTTGTCTGCGTGTGGAGATGTGCACTCGTCAAACGCGAAAATAATATCCGCGCCGAGCGCGTGCTGTATTTCAATGCTTCGCTCCGGCGTAAAACGATGTTCGCTTCCGTCTTTGTACGACCGAAAGTTAACGCCATAGTCGTCTATCTTAACCAATGCTTCCGTTTTCATCCTCTCCTTAGTTGTGCCACTCAGCCCCCGATGTTTTCTGCCTATCAACATCGGGGGCTGAGATACTTTCGAAGTCCTTTTCCCAAACGCCGCGCCGAGAGAAAATACTTGGAATCCTCCGGAGTCAGTCATAGTCGGGCCGTTCCAGCCCATAAATTTTCCTATCCCGCCCGCTTTTTTTACAATTTTTTCTCCAGGTTCCAAATAGAGATGGTAGGTATTACCAAGTACAACCTGCGCACCAGTGTTTTTTATCTGATCTGGCGCAAGCGCTTTAACTGTTGCTTTTGTACCAATCGCGACAAATGCGGGAGTTTCAATATTGCCGTGCGGTGTGTGCAAAACACCCGCCCGCCCGAGTTGGCGGGACATCTTTTTCTCAATTTGAAAAGAAAAACCATTTTGCATATAATCCTTACGCTAACAAAACATGCCCAATTTGCCAAACGAGCCGAATCTTTCTACAATATAGTTATGACAAACAACTCAAACGGGAACGAGCATCGCTCCACCACTCTTACCAGAGAAGAAGCAAGTCAGATTGTGAGTGCGCGCATTGAACGCATCAACGCGGAATTCAAAGCTGCGTTTGAACTCATTAAAAATTACCCGCGTTCTGTTTCCATATTCGGCTCCGCGCGCGTGGAAGAAGGGAGTGTGCATTACGAACGAGCGCGCTCGCTTGCAGCGCGTATTGTAAAAGATCTCGGATACGCGATCATTACTGGCGGTGGTGGAGGTATTATGGAAGCAGCCAACCGCGGCGCACGCGATGCAGGCGGGCAATCGGTAGGATTGAATATTCGACTTCCTAAAGAACAGCAAAAAAATGCCTACACAACCGACAGTATGGAGTTTACATATTTTTTCGTACGCAAAGTTGCACTTTCGTTTGCGGCAGAAGCGTATATATTTTTACCTGGCGGATTCGGTACTTTAGATGAGTTCTTTGAAATACTTACACTCATACAAACACATAAAATCCGACGAATACCGATCATACTCGTAGGCCGCGACTACTGGGAAGAACTGCACGATTTTATGTTTCGCAATGCATATCGCACCGAGCACGCAATCAGCAAAGAAGATATGGAGCTCTATACCATCACTGATGACGACAACGAAATCATTGAAATAATCAGAAAAGTACCTGTAAAGCAAAGTTGATGTTTAAAATTCCAGCGTCCTAAGCACTTCTGCATCAACGACAGACCACTCTGCCTCCCGTATCGCGCCATAAAAACGGACCGTATCGCCTACGACAAATCTCTGAAGAGTTGTTTTGTTTTTGTTTTTTCGTAGCACGAGCATCTTTTCCTGTAAATACACTGTATATTCTTTGCTTCCAACTACGACTGCAGCAACCGTCGGTAGCGTAACACCGTCAAGTCGAGTGAGTTTTCCTTCAAAATTGCGCGCTGTAAATTTCTGTTTGTCTTGAAATATCTTAACGGAATCGGCAGAAAGTGAGCGGTCCAAGTGGTTGTACACTCCCGTTGTTTCAAGCACGCGATCGCCTAAAGCTATCGCAGAAGATGCAATTAGTACCACTCCTCGAACCACAGTTGATGTTGCTTTTGGCTTTACAAAAACAGTACTTCCGTCTCCAATCTGCAAAATAAACGCGCCGCTGTTGTCAGGCGCAGACGCGACGGTGCCTGCGAACGAAGAACCCTCAGTTGATACGGACCAATCTTTTATTGACTTAGCGTCTATACCGAGCGAATCGGAACTGCCGTTAAATGTTCCTTCGACGCTTATAAAATCTCCCATTGAAAGCTGTGAAAAGACAAGCGGGTTTCCGAATCGATGTTTGAATGAGGTCTTCTCATTCGTACGGATAATCCAACGAACAGGAAGCGCACCCCAATATTGCGATGCAAAAATTGTCGTACCGGTGACTTGTGTAATGCGAGCGCCCTCTACAACTGTATCCCCATTTTCTTCAATGGAAAGCGCGAGCGGCGCCCCGACTGTTTTTGGCGACGGAATTACTGGTGCAAGCGCAAACACGCTGTACACAAAAGAAAAAATCGCCACGACACTAATCACAAAAAAACCAATCTTTCTCATACAAGATGTATAGCATAAATTTTAAAAAATAGAAACCCCCGCGTTGGCGGGGGTTTGGCTGTTTATGCCTGTTTTGTTTTCAAAAACTCTTCGGTTTTTTGACGCAACTCCGCCATAAACTCCGAGAATTCTTGCTGTTCCGCGACAGTAATATGAGGGTGGTGTTTTGGATCGTCTCCATTATGTCGCAGAATCGATAGTTCGTTGTCCACGACCGTGAATGCAAACCCGCTCATTTCATTCGGAATAAACTCGATTTCTTCGATCGAACATTTTCCGAATTTCCCCCTCATTTTACTATACGACATCGTTCCCGAATTGCTTTCTACGACGATACGCACGCTTCCATCATTAGACAGTGTAGAGAGCACGGTCTCCTGCATCTTCCCTTGTAGAAACCGCGTCAGGTCTTTGACCAACGGCTCGGGTTTGAAAAATGTGAAGTGCTCATGCAACCACACCGCAACGCGACTATTCATTTTTTCCTTTCCTTTACCAACGAACAAACTGTTTTCCACCCACCATACTACGCCTGTTTTGCCAAAAAATCAACTGGGGGACTTGGAATCGAACCAAGATACTGGGCTTCAAAGGCCCATGTCCTACCGTTAGACGATCCCCCAATACACCTAAAATATCATTTATTTTGAGTATCGCAAAGTTTGATAACCGCCAACTCGAGCGGTAGATGCGGAAGGTGCGAGCGGCCGATAAGGTCGTAGTATTCCAAAAAAACGAGTAGGGTGTGCGAGGTAATCCCGCTTGCCGGAATCTTTTTCAGAAACGCGAAATCGGCTTCGGAGAGCTCACGCGCAATTTCTTTTTCCATTTCCGGCGCGACGCGAAGTAAAAGCGCGAAGCGCATTTTTTGCAATATAAGCTTCGCGAACACTTTCATGTCGCCGTGCGCCTCCGTCGCTTCTGCAATCGCCGCGAGTCCTTTCTCTACATTGTGTTCCACAAGTGCCAAAAGCACGCGGTTCGCAAGCTCACCCTTCGGCGCCCCAGTGACGCGAAGCACCTCTTCTTCTGAAATCTTCTTGTCGGCAGAAATGGAAATCACTTTCTGCAAAATACCGTACGCATCGCGAAATGAGCCGTCTCCCAAAAGCGCGATAAGCTCCGCAGAAGCGCGGCTCATTTCGTACCCTTCTTTTTTCGCCGCGCGCGCGATAATGTCGGCAAGCGTTTTCTGGCTCGGCTTGCGGAACGAGTGTAGTTCACATCGGGAAATAATTGTTTCCGGCACTTTATCAAGCTCAGTCGTGGCTAAAATAAAAACAACATGCGCGGGCGGTTCTTCCAAGGTTTTAAGAAGCGCGTTGAACGCTTCTTTGGTGAGCATGTGCACCTCGTCAAGAATGTAGACCTTGTAGGGCGATTCAAACGGGAGCGAGAGCACCGCTTCGCGCAATTCACGCGCGTCTTCAATCTTGCGGCTAGACGCCGCATCTATTTCCTGTAGGTCAATATCGGCAGTTTTAAGAGCGTGTGCGAGAATTCTAGCTACTGATGTTTTCCCCGTCCCGCGTGCGCCGGCAAAGAGGTACGCATGTGACACACGCCCTAGCGCAAGCGCGCCCGTGAGCGCCTCTACCACATGCTCTTGCCCCACCACCTCACCCCACTCCTGCGGTCGGTATTTCCGATACAGCGCGGAAAATGTCTCTTGTTTTTCTTTTGACTTCATACCGAAAGAATAACACAAAATAGCGGGGCTATAACTTAACGCAACTCTTCTGGCGAAAGTTCTACGCGCGAGCCGGGGCGGATTTCACCGCGCAAAATTTTGTCGGCAATCGCGCGCTCAACCGTGTCGGTAACCGCGCGCTGCATAGCGCGCGCGCCGAATTGCGGGTCGCTCCCCGCTTCCGCCACAAAGTCAGTGAGCCGCTCTGTCGGCACAAAAATAATCCCGCGCTCGCTGAGACGCTTTACCAATTTTTGGAGCATCAATTTCGCCACTGTGCGCAAGTTTTTCCCCGTAAGCGGCTGAAAGAGCACGACGCCGTCAAAACGATTGAGGAGTTCTGGTGTAAACGTACCGCGCTCCACGAGCGCGTCTATAATCCGCTTCTTTTCATCCTGTAAATCATTCCCATGCCGTACTGCGTTCCAGATAAGGTCGCTTCCCGCGTTTGAAGTCGCGATAATCAAAAGGTTGCGGCAATTTACGCGCTTGCCCGCCGCATCCGTAAAAAACCCTTCATCAAACACCTGCAAAAACAAGTGCCGAATTTCCACGGTCGTTTTCTCAAACTCGTCCAACAACAAAACGCCATATGGCTTTTCACGCAGAAGCGATGCGAGTGTGCCTGTCTTCCCTGCCGCAAACGAACCGATAAGCCGCTCCATCGCATCCGCCGTCCGGTATTCCGACAAATCAAGCCGATGCGTTGCATCTTCGCTTCCAAAAAAAGAGGACGCGAGTGCTTTCGCGGTTTCCGTCTTGCCCACACCAGTCGGACCTAAAAACAAAAATGAGCCGAACGGGCGGTTGGGGTTTGCAATACCGCTTCGGGCGCGCCGCAAGGCACCTGCAACCGCCGCAAGCGCATCGTCTTGCCCCACCACACGCGCGCGAAGCGCGCTTTCAAGCGAAAGGAGTGTCGCGCGCTCGGATTCTTTCAGTGCTCCGACAGGCACACCAGTCCGCTTTTCCACGACCGACAAAATATCCGAAGGGAGTACCGCAATCCGTTTCGCTTTTTTCACGGCGCTTGCGGCTTCATACAGCACATCCGTTGCTTTATCCAAAAGCGACTCGCCCATAAAATAGCGTGCACTTGCGGAAACCGCCGCTTCAACCGCCGGAAAGGTGAAGAATAACTTGCTCTCCATTTCAATCCGTGTGGCTTCATCTTCAAGGTATGGCAGAATGGCGCGTGCGTCTGGAGCCGGCACCAAAATCCGCTCAAAACGCTTCATGAGTTCCGCGTCCGGTTCAATCGTGCGGTGGAAGGCGCTGGTCTCCGCAAGCGCAATAAGTTGAATCCGCGGTGACGCGAGAAACTCGTCCAACAAGCGACCAGCATCGCCCCCGAGAGACGCGGCGCTTTCAAGAAACGCCGGAAAATCCGGAAGCACTACAATCAAATTCCCCGCCGATTCAATTTCCTTGAACAAGCGTAGGAGTTCTCCTTCAAACGCGATTTTTGTTTTGGTCTCTGCAATAAAAGAATCGGTATCAAAAAGTACAATTCGTTTGTGTTCTAGTTGCGGAAGCACGGAGCCCTCCCGAATCCGCGCAGAAACAAATGAAATTGCGGCTTCGCGCGGAGAGCCCGCGTCACCCACCAAAAGCGCGTTCGTTTCGCGCGCGCGGGAGAGCACCGCTTCCACCTGCTCGCCGGCGCCTGCCGCGAGAAGCGCTTCGGCGGAAGAGACGCGCGCAAACGCAGGGACTTGCGCAATGTCTTTGCCGTAGCGCGAGAGCCGCCACGCCTTGCCGTACGCCCAATCTTTGCCGAGACCCTGCACGCGCCCCAGTCGCTCGCGGCCAAATGCACGCGCGACGCGGCGTATATTGAGGAGACCGCGCTCTACCCACGCCGCGGCTCCGGCGACGGCACCGACAGACGCGCTTTGCTCCGCAATAAAGAGCGCGGCATCCGTGTCAGCAGAAAAAACCGCCGTCACAATGTCGGGAAGAGAAACCGGCGCATCGTTTCGTGTTGAAATGGCAAGCGCATCCGATGCAACTGCACGCCGTGGTTTTTGTACAAATTCTTGCACCGCCGCATTGGAAACGCCGAGCCGTAAGAAAATTTGCTTACCAAGAAAACTTTCGGAAAAACTCTTGAACACATCCGCACCGGTAATCTCCGACGCCAAAACGGCGGCATCAAAAGAAATAGGCGGAGCATCTTTCCAAAACGGCTCGCGTAGGAGAAACGGAAGCGCACGACACGCAAACGAGTAATAGCAAGCATTGATTGCAAAAAACGCTAAGTAGAGCGCGAGCGCAAGGTAGAAAAGACCAGGCGCGTACGCGAGAAGCGCAAGTAAACCTCCGGAAACAGAAATGCGCGCGGAAAATGACGGACTTGCGGCAAAAATTGAAAAAAGGAGCGCACCGCACAAAAAGATAACAACTAGAAAACCAAGTGTGCGTGCAAACCGCAGGCGCTTCTGGAGCGGCAAGAAACGCTCAATGGCAATACCCAGTTGGTACGGCTTCGCGACTTGTTGTAATTCTTGAGAAGTCATATTGCAAAAAGTGACCGAACACCGATAACGATTAAAAACACAATCACAAACGGCAACGTAAACCACAAGAAGAACGCGGTGAGCGCGGCGAAAAATGCGGCGATAAAGGCGAACAAGGCGACTGCGAACAGCGCGAGCCGCGCAACGACGCCGATCCCACGCATTGCGATACCTACGATCGCGCGCCCGACGAGTGACCCTTGCGCTTCGCCGAGCCGTTTCCACGGCACGAAAAACGAGCGTGCGAGAAGTTCTATGGAAAAGAAGTTCCAAAGAAACCAGAAAAAATTAGAAACCGCGCGCGCTAAATCAACAAGCGCCGTGCTGTAATGCCACAAAACATACTGCGGGAGAAATGTAAGAAGGTTCATAAGACGCGAACAGAAACAACGCACGGAGCGAAACACATTTTCAAAATGTCTGGAGCGAGTGGTCGCATTGCGGCGACCCGAGCGTTACCGAGGACTTTTGTAAAATGTGTTTCGTGAAGTGCTGTCAAAATTATACCACGCATTATTTTCGCTTAAACACCACTTGGTCCCTAAAGCGAACATCAAAATACTGGAGGGCAGGAGAAACGGAGCCAGCGGAGATTTTTAGATTCGCAGCAGCAAGCGTTGCGGGTAGTTCTAGAAAAAGTCCCGGCGTTTGAGGTGAGAGCACAAAGCGCGCTTCGGCATTGTCGGAGAGCACAAACGCGAAATCGTTTCCTTCCGCGCGCGCTACCTTCTTAATTGACAAGCCAACTCGTTCCGCAGAAGCAACAATATTCCGAAGCAG
>JAUYPY010000040.1 GCA_030697445.1 bacterium
CGTTCGCGACCTTACACGCGTCTCGCGTTTGTTCTCGTTTCGCCGGGTGGTCGCCTAACCCCCCTCCCTCTTCTTTTCTTCTGTCTAGGTTTACTTCTCCCAACTAATTGCTATAGCAATTAGTTGGGAGAGTGTATTAAAATATTTTATTCGCCCGATGGGGACGGTCGTAGAATACGCTACTTTGTTTTGTTTCGCTTAAGCATCGCAAGCATTTTCTTGTTCCTGTTTCCGACTCATTTGTCAGAAAAATAAAAACCGCACGGACAAACTCTGTCCGTGCGATATGTGCTACGATTTCTTCACCGTCAATTTTTTCCGCTCGCGTTTATTTGCCTCCTCTTTTACATGCGGGGGAACAGGGTCTTTCTCTTGCGGATCGAATGTCGTCTGTTCCAGGATGACTTCGTGGCCACATCTTGTACAAGTAACAAAGTATGCGACACCACCATCCTCACTGTTTCGGTCAAACTTTCCGCGACTCTGAACATCTTTTTCCTCCACGATCAGCACTGTTTTGCAGCTCCCGCACCTTGTTTTCTTCTGCCATTTCTTTGATTTCTGGATTTTCATTGTTTTCCTTTTTGATTAAGAACTCCTGTATTAGCTTAACATATCTTTCAGAGAAGCGCAAGGATTTGCTTTCTTACAAAAGAATCATCACTTCTTATTCCTTTTCAGCGCACCAAGCATTTTCGGAAGCGGCAGCGTATTCAAAATATCTTTCTTTTCCGCCCAGCCGCGGCGGGCTTGGGCTAGCCCTAGTTTGAGCGCCTTGAAGCCGTCAGGCGAATGTGCATCGGAACCGATAGAGAGCACCACTCCCGCATTCACGCATTGCCGTATCAGTTCATCGTGCAAATCAAGGCGTTCTGGCGCCGCGTCAATTTCCAAAACAGTGCCGTTTTCTTTTGCCGCGGCGATTACTTCGCTCCAATCCGCAGTGATTCCCGGCCGCTTATTTAAGAGGCGCGCCGTGGGGTGGAAGATGATGTCAATAAGCGGATGCTCAATCGCCTTAATGAGCCGCTTCGTTTGTTCTTTAACTGAAAGTTCAAAATGGCTATGCACGGACGCGCCAGCGAAATACATCGTCGCGAGCGCTTCATCTGCAAGGTCAAGTGAGCCGTCTTTTTTGATATTCACCTCAGCACTTTTCAAAACAATAAATTTTGCATTTTGCTTTTTGAATTTTGCATTTACTTCATCTATTTCTTTCGCTTGGTCAGCAAACTCTTTTTCGTCCATTCCGCCGGTCATCGCGAGCCCTTGCGTGTGGTCGGTCATAGCGATGTATTCCAAACCAAGCGCCGCCGCGGCGCGCGCCATTTCTTCTATAGAGCGCGTGCCGTCGGTCCATGTGGAGTGCGCTTGCAGGTCGCCTTTCAAGTCGCCATAGCCGATAAGGCGGGGGAGTTTCCCGCTCTTACTTGCCTCAATTTCCCCCGTCATTTCGCGCAGTTCTGGTTCAATGTATGCAAGTCCGAGTTTTGCATAAAGTTCTTCTTCGGTTTTAAATAATCCATACTCATTTAATTCCCACCCTTTTTTCATCGCCATTTCGCGAAGCGCGCCGTTGTGCGCTTTTGAGCCGGTAAAATAATTCAGCGCCGCGCCCCACGATTCGGCTGGTACAATACGCACCTTTACATTCTCTGCTTCAGGAAGCCCCGCAATTTTCTTCATCGTTTCTTCCGGTCTTTCCGATACGACAAGGAAATCAATATCACCTACCGTTTCTTTCATCCTGCGGATAGAGCCAGCGGCGATTGCATTTTTCACTTCAGGAAACGCGCGGAGCTTGCTCTCCAGCGTGTGCGCGATTGGAAGCACGGCGCCAAGAATCATTCTTCCGCCAACCGTGCGACGGAACGCGATGCCTTTGAGTATTTTCTCCTCGCTTTTTTCGCCGAAGCCGGGAAGCGTGCGGAGCTTGCCTCCGCGCGCTGCCTCCTCCAGCTCGTCCAGATTTTTTATCTTCAATTTTTCCCACAGCGTTTTTACGGTTTTCGGCCCGATGCCTTCTACCGCCACCAGTTCGCCAACCGCAACCGGTGTCTTTTTCTTCAGCCGTTCATATTCCGCAAAGGTGCCGCGCGCGAGGAGTTCCGCAAGGTGTGCCGCAATGCCAGCCCCGATACCCGGAATTTCTTGAAGTGCTTTGGGTCCGCCGCGCGCCATGGTTTCGTAGAGCGGCTCCTCGCGCGCTTCAATTGCAAGCGCCGCGCGCTCGTAGGCGCGCGGCTTAAACGGCTCGTTTTCCATTTCATACAGCGCCGCGGTTTCGCCGAGCAGTTCCGCAATCCGCGCGTTGGAGAGGTGCTTCATATATCTGCATTATTGCCTGTTTTTTGTTTTTCTGCTATCCTTTTTATGTATGAAAAAAGAGATACATCCGAAATACTATCCGGAAGCGAAGGTGTCGTGCGCCTGCGGCGCGGTTTTTGCCGTGGGTTCAACGGAGCCGACACTGCAGGTTGAAATTTGCGGCAACTGCCATCCGTTTTATACGGGCACTGAAAAAATTGTAGACACAGCGGGCCGCGTGGAGCGCTTTAAGACAAAAATGGCGAAGACCGCCGCAAAGCCGCGCAAAGTCGCCTCATCGGCGACCCGCCGAAGAGGCGGGAAAAAGTAAATGGATTTAAGCGCGTACAAAAAGAACCAGCGGACGGCGCATCTCGCGCAATCTTTTGAGCGGATTGAAAAAGAGGAAGCGGAACTTCGCGCGCTCGCGGAACGCGACCCGGCAATGAAGGAAATGGCGGATAAAGAACTCGCGTCGTTTGCCGAACAGAAAGCGGCGCTTCAGGTGCAGATGCAAGAGATTGCAGAAGTGACGAAAGAAGAATCCGCCAACAACTGGCGGACGAACGAGCTAATATTGGAAGTGCGCGCGGGGGTTGGAGGTGATGAGGCAGCTCTTTTTGCACGCGAACTCTCCGATATGTACCGCGCTTTTGCGGAGCATAGCGGGTGGTCGTGGTCAGCTGTTGATATTTCCGAAAACGGAATCGGCGGCTACAAAGAAGCGTCTTTTGAAATTAAAGGGAAGGGTTGTTACAAACTCTTGCGTTTTGAGACAGGTGTACACCGCATTCAGCGCGTGCCCGAGACGGAAAAGATGGGCCGCGTGCATACCTCTACCGCTTCGGTCGCAATTATGCCAATCCGTTCGGGCGCGCGCTTTGAGGTGAACCCTGCCGATCTTTAAGTGGAGTTGTCGCGCGATGGCGGGAAGGGCTGGCAGAATGTGAAAAAGGTAGAAACCGCGGTGCGGGTTTTCCATAAACCAACAGGTATGGTCGTGCGTTCTACGGCAGAGCGCAGCCAAAGCCGCAACCGCGAAAAAGCGCTCCAGATTCTTTCCGCAAAACT
>JAUYPY010000044.1 GCA_030697445.1 bacterium
ATGCGGTAAAAATCTTGGGTGACTCGTCCATCAACACCGACCACCTAGCCACTCTCGCCGACGGCACTTTTGCGGCAACCGGCTCAGTGCTTCGCGCCGCGGCGTTTACAGGCAAGATTCCGCTCTGCGTTTGGACACAGCGGCTTGGAGAAAAACTCAAAGCCGAGTCGGGGATGGAGCATCATCCGCTGGTCATGGGCGACTGTATGGAAGTTGCTGGACAAGAAGTTACGAAACACACAGATGTAATCCCAACCATGTGGTCTCGTGGCGACTTGATTCGTGCGAATCAAAAGAAGTTACTCACACCAGTTCCGTTTGACGCAGAAAAAGCCGCGAACGCGATTCTTGCGATTGCGAAGTAGGTTAGTTTTACACAACGCCCCGATGCAGAATCGGGGTGTTTTTTGTAAGTTCTATCTTACTTGCAAGTAAGATAGAGGTGGCGAAAGATGGGAAAAAGTTGCCGAGACGGCAACGAAAAACCCCCTTGCGGGGGGTTTTTCGCAGACATTCGTTAGAGCAAGTCCGTTGGACTCGCACTCACAAAAACAAATATAGCATAGTGCGGTTTTTAACGCAAATGCGTTTGCTGTACACAGATAAACATCCGATGTTTGAAGCCCGCAACATCGGATGTTATGATAATGTCGCGTTGCGCGCGGATACGGCCGGCGGTTGCACTCACATAGACATTAGTTTTAGGAGCTCGCCCCGCCGGCCATATTTTTGCACAATGGAATTGCTTAAGAATGTTTCTATCGCGGAATTCACTTCGTTTAAAATCGGCGGAAAGGCCGATTATTTTTGCCGTGCGCGAAGTGTTGATGAATTGAAAGAAGCGCTCGCGTTTGCACGCAGGCACTCTCTCCCGATTTTTATTTTGGGAGGAGGGACCAACATGCTGTTGTCCGACGATGGGTTTCGGGGGGTGGTGGTGAAGATTGAATTGCACGGAGTAAAGTGGGGAGAGGCGTCGGTTGTTGCCGCAGGAGAAAATTGGGATTCATTTGTCGCAGAAACGGTGGCGCGCGGACTGTGGGGGTTGGAAAACCTTTCCGGTATTCCGGGGACTGTGGGAGCCGCTCCCGTGCAAAACATCGGTGCGTATGGTGTTGAGATTGCCGAAGTTTTGGAATGGGTGGAAGCGTTGGATATGCGCACTGGAGAAATTAAACAACTCTCAAACGCCGACTGTGCATTTGCGTACCGCGACAGCATTTTTAAAAAACAGGAAGGAAAGAATTTTATTATTACGCGCGTCGCGTTTCGCCTTCAAAAAGACGGCGCGCCGAATCTTCAGTATAAAGATTTAGCGGAATATTTTTCTAGTGGTGGTGCCCCGACTCTTCAACAAATTCGGCGCGCCGTCTTGGAAATCCGCGCGCGCAAGTTTCCTGACTTAAAAACACACGGAACAGCCGGCTCATTTTTTAAGAATCCGATTATTTCCAAAGAAAAGTTTGAGGAATTAAAAAAGAGATTTCCGGGACTGTCGGGGTTCCCGGTTCCGTCAGGGGTCAAAGTACCGCTCGCGTGGATTTTGGACAAAATTTGCGGATTGAAAGGTTTTGAGCAAGACAACACTGCTTTGTGGAAGGACCAACCGCTCGTGTTGGTAAACAAAGGCGGCGCGTCTGCATCGGCCGTTTCCGCGCTCGCCGACAACATTGCGCACATCGTCAAAGAAAAGACGGGGATTGAAATTGAACGCGAAGTCAATTTTCTGTGCTAATATAGCAAAATGTTCTCGTTTTTTAAGGGAATTTTCAAAGATGACGGAGTGAAAAAACTTCGTGCGTTGGCGCCGATCGTGGAAAAAATAAATGCGCTTGAGGAGGGCGTGAAGGCCTTGTCTGATTCGGCATTTGTGGAGAAAACAGCTGAATTGAAGAAGCGACTTGTGGCGGGGGAGACACTTGATGTGCTTCTTCCGGAAGCATTTGCGCTTGCGCGCGAAGCCGCGCGCCGGACGCTCGGCGAGCGGCATTTTGATGTGCAACTTTTGGGCGGCGCGGTATTGCACAAAGGAAGTATTGCCGAGATGCGCACAGGAGAGGGCAAAACGCTTGTGGCGACTTTGCCGGCATACTTGAACGCATTGGAAGGAAAAGGCGTGCACATTGTAACGGTGAACGACTATCTTTCGCGCCGCGACACGGTGTGGATGGGGCAGATTTATAATTTGCTTGGGCTGTCAGTCGGGTGCATCAACCACGATGCGTCCTATATATATGACCCAAACCACAAAGATCTTGATGAAAAACGCGATGAACTCGGAAGTTTTAAGGTTGTGCACGAATTTTTACGCCCGTGCACGAGGCGCGAGGCGTACGAAGCGGACATTACCTACGGCACCAACAACGAGTTCGGGTTTGATTATTTGCGCGACAATTTGGAATATTCACCGGAGCGTTTGCGTCAACGGGACTATCACTTCGCGATTGTAGACGAAGTGGATTCCATTTTAATAGACGAGGCGCGTACGCCCTTGATTATTTCCGGGCAGACCGCGGAGTCCGAATCGCTCTACAAAACATTTGCGGGAATCGCATCTCGACTCACTGCTCCAGAGGACTTTACAGTTGATGAAAAGTTTCGCGCGATACAGCTCACGGAGAAGGGAATTGAAAAGGCGGAAAAGATGCTCGGCATTGAAAACTTGTACGCCGAAGGCGGGGTGAAGCTCGTGCATCATTTGGAGACATCAGTGAAGGCGAAGGCGCTCTATCGGCGCGACAAGGAGTATGTGGTGAAGAATAACGAGGTGATTATTGTGGATGAGTTTACGGGCCGCTTGATGCCCGGGCGGCGTTGGAGTGAAGGGCTCCACCAAGCGATTGAGGCGAAGGAAGGTGCCTTGATACAAAAGGAATCGCGCACCTATGCGTCAATCACCTTTCAAAATTATTTCCGCCAGTACAAAAAGTTATCGGGTATGACCGGCACGGCGAAGACCTCCAGCGAAGAGTTCTTCAATGTGTACGGGCTTGGGGTTGTGGAAGTGCCGACGCATCGGCAGATTGCGCGGCGAGACAAGAACGACTTCATTTTCCAAACCGAGCATGGAAAGTTCACCGCGCTTGCGAAACAAGTGAAAGCACTGCAAGAGAAAGGCCAACCGGTTTTGGTCGGTACCGTGTCTATTGAAAAGAACGAAGTGCTTTCCGGATATTTCTCGCGTGCTGGAGTAAAACACGAGGTACTGAATGCGAAGAACCACGAACGCGAGGGCGAAATTATTGCACAAGCGGGGCGGCGCGGGAGCGTTACGATTGCGACCAATATGGCTGGGCGCGGCGTGGACATCAAGCTCGGCGGCAACCCGCCCGACCCGCAGGAGGCGGGGCGGGTCCGCGAACTTGGGGGGTTGTTCGTTGTCGGCACCGAGCGGCACGAGGCGCGCCGCATCGACAACCAACTTCGCGGGCGTAGCGGGCGGCAGGGTGACCCGGGCGAAACGCAGTTTCTTGTTTCTTTGGAGGACTCATTGATGAGGATTTTCGCATCCGATATGATTAAACGGCTGATGGGCTCATTCAAGATTCCGGAAGACGAGCCGATTGAGAACGCGCTCATCAACCGTTCGCTTGAGGCGGCGCAAACTAAAATTGAAGGATTTAACTTTGATGCGCGTAAACATGTGCTCCAATACGATGATGTGCTGAATCATCAGCGGAACATTGTGTACGGGCGGCGGCGGGCGATTTTAGAAGGAGGCGACTCCGTGAAAGTATTTCTGCTTCAAACGATAGATGCGCTCTGGATGGAACATTTGGAAAATATGGACCATCTGCGAGGGAGCGTAGGGCTGCGCGCATACGGCCAGCGCGACCCGCTCGTGGAATATCGTACGGAAGGATTGCGGCTTTTTAAAGATATGGAGGCACACTATGCGAAAACCGCGCACTCCTTAAAGGAAAATCCTCCAACGGCTCCATCTATTACCAAACAGGAAGTTCAAGTAGGTGAGTTTCCCAAAGTAGGTAGAAACGACCCTTGCCCATGCAATTCTGGTAAGAAGTTTAAGAAGTGTCATGGCGCAGTATAATGTGTTACACTTAAACCAATATGTCCCCACT
>JAUYPY010000046.1 GCA_030697445.1 bacterium
AGTTTGCAAGATTAGAGAATTGAGTCTTGCAGTAAAAATAGAGGTGTCATTGCATTCATGAATAGAGTAATGAATGTTAATAATGATAAAGAAAGGCTGAAATGCCCCAATTTGACCTCACTTGGCCGAGATGAACAGCCCGGCCCGTCATCGAGAGAGTGACCCTGCTCTAAATTGGGGTGTTATGTTTCGGTCTTAATGATTCGATGCGTTCACTCCGGTAAGGGAGGGATGATAGCATCCCTGTTCAAATTTTTAAGGCCAGTTCCTGCTAGCAGGGAATTGGCAAAGAATCTACTCCGCAGCGTGATTGGAAACAATCAGCGTAAGGGTTGGCAAAAGATTCCGCTCAAGAACGACCTACTCTTGAGCACTTTATCGGGTTCAGTTCAAACGAAGTGAATCCGCAGAGTGAAGTATATTCTGAAGTTCTTGAGAACTTCAGAATAAAAAAGCTCTTTGTGTGGAATCTTCAGTACAAGCAGTGCTGACATTATGGTGCACTTGCGTTATGCACTGAAGCGGGATGGGAGATTGAGTGGAGATTACGCCAACACCTTAAGCGAAACTGCCTCAATGCAGTATCAGCTTGAGAAAGGCGAGTCCGAACTCGGTTTCTCTTCACCCAGGTCTGAAGTGAAAAAAGTGATTGTCGTGGTTTTGCCACGATGGATCGCTCGATTCATTAAAGACAGGGTGTAAGTCCTGACCGGAAACTGTTCAGCCGGAATAAACAAAGAAACAGCGCTTGAGAAAGTAGTTAAAAACTCCTAGTTGGGTACATCTAGAAAAAATGCTCACCGGATTTATTCGGTGTTCTGTTCTCCGATGTGTATCGGGGCTGATGAGCTCAAAAGAGCGAAACAGATTTATAAATTAAGTTCTTTGAAACCAAGATTTGTATTCATAAGCAATTTGTTGCTGAAGAGATTCGGCTGTAGATTGCTTATGAATACTACAAATCAAACGGGAGCCGCCTCCCTTACTGAATTGGCGGCAGAGTACAAAAAAGCCGCTGACGAAAAGATGGCGGAAATCGTACATCTCTCGGTGGTGTCGCAAGACACTGCCTATCGAGAGGGATTTAGACACAGCGCACTTTGTCGCGCTCAACAGGCCGCCGAGACGGACAAAGTTTTCCTCGGCGGTTACGGCAAGGGCGTACTCGTCCTTGGTATTTCGGCTCTCGGCTTTGAAAAGGTCAAAAGTTTCATCGCGGCGTGCGGAGGTTGGAAATCGCACGCGAACGGAGCCCTCACTCTCCTCGACGGAGAGAAAGGGGAAATCCGGAAAAACGCGAAAGGGACTTGCTGGGTCATTGACCTTGTATCCCCGCGGCGAACAACAATGTTCGCTTGGACAAGCGGTCCTCGTGAAATCCGGTTCGCTGGTCCGCGCCTCAACACAACCAATGGCGGCGCGCATTGGTGTGGGCTTGTTTCGGAAACGATGCCATTCAATGCGGAGGGGTCGCCGAATATGGTCGCGTTTCTCAAGCGGGCAGTTACCGGTTTTGCCGAACACGGGATGACTCCCACGCAGTGGCAACGGGCGGAAAATGCTCGGCGAGTTGCCGAAAGCGAACGCCATGCCGAGATAGTCCGAGCCGCCGCGAAGGCCGGTGAAGCAGACGGCGTAGTTGTATGTGTGGGGTTCGGATACAACCCAACTCGGGGCGAGCACTACATTCTTGTCGCCGAGGAACTTGCCGGTGCAACTGGTCCCGTACCGGAAAACCTTGCGGAGTTGGTCCGCGCTCGATTCGCGGCGGCAAAGTTGGCCGCCGAAGAAAAGCGAATCATGGAAGAGCTGGCAGCCGAACAGGCGGAGCTTGTCCAGAAAAAAGCCAAAGCAGAAGCCGAGGCGAAGCAACAAGCCGCCATCGCGGTGACTTGCCAAGCCGCCGGAATCTCGCTTACCGAGTGGCAGGGGATGACGCCGAAGCAACAGAGGATAGCGCTTCATAACGCCCGCCTCGCAGGCAAAATCTAACCCGCCGCAACGGGTCAATTTCAACCGGACGATGCTTTGCGGAGCATCGTCCACTTCATTGAGTTCATCTGCCGAAGGCAGACGGATTCATAGAGTAAAATCTATTCTCTTATTCTCACGAATTAGGGGGGATAACAAGTTCTTTGAAAAAAGTGTTCATAGCGTTTTGGTTCCGACTCGTTCGGCGGCAGGGCGCTATGAATACTAAAATACTTAATGCGAGAGAAGCCGTTCAGTCAATGTTCGGTGGATTTCTGGATTGAAACAAACAAAAACAAAAAAGAAAGGAAAGAAAAAAATGAAAGCAAAAGTGTTTGAAGCCAACAGGGGGTATTTCACCCATGAGCAGGTGAATGACCTGCTCATTGAGTATGGGCTACAGAAAGGTCCCGATCTTCTGCGGGACGCGCTCGAATCCTTGAAAAAGGTTTCGAGAAGGCGGGAAGAGGTTCCACCTCTTCCACCGGAATTGGGAAAGCACCAGTGGTGGATGGAGAAACTCATCGTAGGGGAGGCAGAAGATTTGCTCACCTACGCGGCCCGGGCTGGCTCGCTGGCCTATCGGTATCTGCGCAAGAAGCGCAACGGGAAATAGGCGGGCAAAATTCCCCACAGTCACAAACGCTTGCAGAAATGCAGGCGTTTTTTATTGATTTATATCTCATCTTAGTATATGATATTATCATACATATTATGACCACGCTTTCTGTACCAATTCCATCTGAACTTGAGGTGTTTATTCAAAAGGAAATAGAATATGGCCGCTCGCCGAATAAGGCAGCGGTGGTGCGTCGCGCGCTCCATCGGCTTGCCGAGGAGGAAGCGATTCAAGTGGTATTACAGTCAGAACGAGAAGTGGGCGAGGGGAAGATACTTCGTGGTGATTTACGACTTCTCGTCAAAAATCTTAGGAAGTAAAATATGAAGATTGCACATACTCCAGCTTTTAGGCGTCAATTTCAAAGTCTTGATACGATACTTCAATCAGAGGTGGTGGAAAAACTTGCTCTCTTTAGAAATACGGTGAATCATCGGCAGCTCAAGGTTCATAAATTACATGGGAAACTCAAGGGTAGGTTCAGTTTTTCCGTGAATTATAGATATCGAATTGTCTTTGCGTATATTTCACAGAACGAAGTGGTACTACACGCGGTTGGCGACCACGAAGTGTATAAATAATTTTCACACCAGCGTCTGCTTAATGCCGCGCACATGCTCATACGCTTTCGGGGTTGCGCGGCGGCCGCGCGGAGTGCGTTCAAGGAGCCCGAGTTGTAAAAGGTACGGTTCATTTACTTCCTCAAGGGTTGCTTCTTCTTCTGACATCGCGGCGGAAAGAGTGTTTAAGCCAACTGGCCCGCCGCCAAATTTACTAATAAGCGTCTGTAATATGGATCGGTCAGAAGCGTTCAACCCAAGCGTGTCTATACCAAGAAGTTCTAACGCCTCGTTCACCAGTTTTTCGGTGAGCGTACCGCGTTTTAGTTGCGCAAAATCGCGGCACCGTTTCAGCAAGTAATTTCCCACGCGCGGTGTCGCGCGGCTGCGCTCCGCAATCGCGCGCACCGCGCCATCTTCTATTTTGATTTCAAGAAGTTTCGCCGAGCGGCGGATAATTTTTTCAATTTCCTCCGGCGAATAAAACTCCAAACGGAACACGCCGCCCCCGAAGCGCGAGCGGAGCGGAGAGGAAAGGAGCGCGATGCGGGTCGTTGCGGCAATAAGCGTAAAAGGGGGCAACTCCAATTGAATGGTACGCGCGGAAGGCCCTTTGCCGATGATAATGTGGAGCTCGCCGGTTTCCATCGCTGGGTAGAGCACTTCTTCAATAGATCGGTTGAGGCGATGTATTTCGTCTATAAACAAAATGTCGCCCGCGCTCAAATTGGTGATGATAGACGCGAGATCGCCTACTTTTTCAATCGCAGGGCCTGAAGTAGATTTCATTTGCGCGCCCATTTCTTTTGCAATCAAATGCGCGAGGGTTGTCTTGCCGAGCCCTGGCGGCCCGTA
This sequence comes from bacterium, assembly GCA_030697445.1. Taxonomy (GTDB): domain Bacteria; phylum Patescibacteriota; class Minisyncoccia; order Phycocordibacterales; family UBA10002; genus UBA10002. The sequence continues at coordinate 4,006 of JAUYPY010000046.1, forward strand.
AAAGAGGATGTGTTCGGGCGGGTGCTTGCGCTCGCCGGCAGCCGCTAAAAGGATTTTAAGGTTTTCGGTTATCTGTTTTTGCCCGATGTACTCCGCCCACGAGGCAGGACGTAGCGTCGCGTCAAGAAAAACATCTTTTCGCGCACCGATGTCGCCATCTGTTTCTGGTTTTTCTTTTGCGTGTGTAGGCATTGAGAGAGTTGACAATAAAATTAAGTTATGCTAAGCTGTTTTTCTCGCCCTGCAGTTCATTTCAAGCGCGCGAATCTCTAAGCAATAGACCTTCGGGTTTTTGACGCCCCATCGGGGATGTTCCGGTTTGATGCTTCACGGCCTCTGACGGGAACACACCCAAGAGCTGCGTTTTGCTTTTCGTATTTATATGAAAAGTATTGCTTAGAGATTCGCGTTCTGGAACTTATTTAAAATCTACTCCCTTTCGCGCCGCGCGCAATTGCGCGCGGCGCTTTTCTGTTTCCTAAATCCTTTTATTCGCTAAATCCGACCACCCGTTCCACTTCATCAAGCGATGTGATGCCTGCAAGTGCCTTGAGCACCCCGTCTTGCGGCATCGTGAGTAGACCTTGCGGCTTTCCTGCGGCACGGATTTCGCGCTCGCTCGGGTTTTCACGAATTATCTTTTCAATTGCACTATCCATTGCAATTCCTTCAAACACACCGATTCTCCCTTTGTAGCCGGTCTCGGAACATTTGTCGCACCCTACTGGCTTCCATACTTTTGCGGTTTGCGGAGCGCTTTCTCCCGTCGGCAGTTCCGCAAGTGTTTGCTCAACCAGTTTTTTCTGCTCAGCGGTCATGACTCCTTCTTTTTTGCATACCGGGCAGAGCTTGCGCACGAGCCGCTGTGCGAGCGCGAGCGTTACCGCCGAGCTCATAATCTTCGGGTCCACGCCGAGGTCTATGAGGCGAGGGAAGGTGCCCGCCGCATTGTTGGTATGGAGCGTTGAAAGCACCATATGGCCGGTGAGCGAAGCATTGAGCGCAACCCCCGCTGTCTCGTTGTCGCGGATTTCGCCGACCATAATCACATCCGGGTCTTGCCTAAGCGCGGAGCGCAGACCTTCCAAGAAAGTGTATTTTTCATTCGCGTTCACTTGCGTTTGCACAATACCTTGCAAATGATACTCAATCGGGTCTTCAATTGTAATCACTTTTGTTCCCGGCGTGTATATTTTGCGCAAAAATGCGTAAAGCGTCGTCGTTTTGCCGCTTCCGGTCGGACCGGTCGTGAGCACCATACCATTTGGTTTTTTGATTTCTTTTTCCACCAGCGCATGGAGTGTCGGATGCATACCGAGGTCCTCCATCTTTACCGCAATCGTCTTAGGATTCAAGACGCGGAGCACCACCGACTCGCCGTACGCGCCGGGAATAATAGAGGTGCGTATTTCTATTTCCACTCCTTCTAGTTTGACGCTCAATCTGCCGTCCTGCGCTTCGTCGCGGACATTCAGTTTGAGCCCCGACACAAGTTTGATGCGCGAAAGTATAAATTGAAATGCATCTCTCGGTACCGCAACGAGGTCGTTCAACATTCCGTCCAAGCGCAAGCGCAGGCGCACCGACGCCTCTTCCGGTTCCATATGAATGTCGGATGCTCCCGTCGCTAGGGCGCCCGCTAGGAGCGTTTCAATCATCCGCGATACGCGCGAAGATTGTTTTGACGCGAGTTCAGTGCGTAGCACTCCCGCAATGTCGGCAATTGTTTTGAGATTTTTCGCTTGCGCCGACACTTCCTCACTTGCAATCGTGATGGAGCCGGTATTTTCCGTATGCGCGAACGAGAGGTCTTTGTAGCGCGCCCACGCCTTCTCAAGCCCTTTGCGTTCGGTCATAAAAAGAGAAATCTCATACCCCGCGCCTGCGAGCTTTTTCAGCGCGGCTTTCGTTTCCGGTTTTTCAGGAGAAAATACCGCTATACTCACTTTTTTGTTATTGATTGAAAAGCCGGCAAGGAGCGCCTCGCGCGCCTCGGCTTCCGTTACCAAGCGGAGCGCATCCAATTCAATTGGTGTGGGAATAAGGTCAATGTATGGAATGCCAGCTTTTTCGGCAAGCGTTTGCACAAGCTCGCGCTCCTCGCGCTCGCGCAAATCAGTTAATTGTTCTTTCTGCTTTTCTTCGTCAAATGAAATAGGCATATTGGTCTTGCACCCGATGTTGATAGGTGGAAAACATCGGGTGTCTGTCTCGTACAGTATAGCGCGTGCGCCGGAAAAAGCCCCTCTTTCATGGGCTTGACTTTATATATATGAGGTGCTATACTATTCCTAGTTAAGTCGCACCCGATGTTAATGGGCTTCAAACATCGGGTGCTTGAAAAAACGAAGCCAAAAATTCAAAAAAAGAAAGTTGAGGAAGAAATGAAAAAAGAAATCAAGATCCTTGTTGGAGTAACAGCATCCGCAATAATTCTCACGGCGATAGGGACTTGGTTAATCACCAAGCCACAAACCACTCAAACCGTTAGGTTGGCGGTACCAACGACCAACGCGCTGCCTATTGTTGCGGTGCCGACGAACGCTCCGGCCACAGCAAGTCAGGTTGACCTGCTTGCTGCCGAAGTGAAGGCGCTGAAGGCCGCTAATGAGGAAAGGGAGGCGAGGGTGCAAAGATTGCTAAAACTCAACGAGGAAACTCAACGAGAAAGAGCGACCAGTATTCCCGTCATCACAGTGCCGCTCACGGTGATTGTAACCAACCCGCCACCTATGTGGAATATCAACGGCACCCTTAACATCGGCGGTTCGTCGTCACCACAAACGCCGAGCAAAGAAAGTAAAAAGGGTGGCGGTGCGTTGATGGAGAAATCGCAGAAATCAAAAACGCTGGTGCCGATGTACACCATCACAAACTCCACTTCCACGGTGTCGGTAACCGGAACCAACACGGTCTCGGTAACCAACACATCGGTGCAGAACTTTCTGCGCCCGGGGAAGCGAAGTTTACTTGGTGTGATTCTGGGAGGTCGGGCAAACCCGATTTCCACAGATACGCCGAGCGGCAATAGTGTCCAGCAAGGGCACCCGCCGACACCGGTGATAATTGTGGAGCAACCATACGGATATGGGTATCCGTATGGGTATGGCGGATACAGATCCCCATACCAACCGGTGTACTCTGGGTACGGATCAAGTGAAAGACGACTCTTCGGAGTCCACTTTCACACACGGTGAGTTCGGAAGAATTCACTGGGGCGCGCAAACGAAAGTTTGCGCGCTTTTTTCTTTTCTACTAAACTCATGGCACCAGATGTCTAAATTGCAGACATCTGGTGCCAGAATAACCATGATTAGCAAAAGCATTTCCAACACCGCACAGTTTGCGCAAGAGTTTCTTGCGGGACTTTGCTCGCGTACGGACGCGGCGACTATTGTTGGGTTGTACGGCGACCTCGGCTCGGGCAAGACTTCGTTTGTCCAGCAAGTTGCAAAAATCCTCGGCGTTCACGGCTCCGTGCAAAGTCCTACTTTCGTAATAATTAAAAATTATAAATTAAAAATTAAAAATTTTGATACATTAGTACATATAGATGCTTATCGCTTGGACAGCGGAGCGGATTTAAAAAAACTCGGCTGGGACGCTCTTGCTGGCGACCCAACTAATCTCATTTTCATAGAATGGGCCGAGCGCGCTGCAGACATTTTGCCACTTGATCACGCCAGACTTCATTTTGAATTTGTAGACGACACGACCCGCAAAATTACGCTAGAATAGCAGTATGGAAAGAGAAAGAAAGCGGCTTGTGCTTATTGACGCGCACGCGATATTACATCGCGCGTATCATGCATTGCCTGAGTTTAGCAATAGCCGTGGCGAGCCGACGGGGGGGCTGTATGGCCTTGCGGCGATGCTCATTAAAATTATCGCGGACTTGAAACCCGATTATCTTGCGGCGGCGTATGATTTGCCGAAGCCGACTTTCCGACATACGGCGTACAAGGACTACAAAGCGGGGCGGGCGAAAACGGATGACGCGCTTGTTGCGCAAATGAAGCGCTCGCGCGAGGTGTTTGAAGTGTTTGCGATTCCGATGTACGACAAGGAGGGTTTTGAGGCGGATGATATTCTCGGAACAATAGTTGAGCAGGTAACAGATTCCGACATTGTCATCGCATCGGGCGACATGGATACGCTACAGCTCGTAGATGGCAAGCGTGTACAAGTGTATACGCTAAAGAGGGGGATTAACGACATAATTTTGTATGACGAAGAAAAAGTAAAAGAACGATACGGATTCGGTCCGGGACTTTTGCCGGATTTTAAGGGGTTGAAGGGCGACCCGTCGGATAATATAAAAGGGATAAAAGGAATCGGCGACAAAACGGCAACTGAACTCATACAGAAGTTCGGTTCTGTTGAGGAAATATATAAAAAATTAAAAAAAGACAAAAAAGCGTTTGAAAAAGCAGGAATCAAACCGCGCGTCATCGGGCTTTTGGAAACAGGAAAAGAAGACGCGGAGTTCAGTAAGATTTTAGGCACAATTCGACGCGACGCTCCGATTGAGTTTGCGCTTCCGGATTTGCCGTGGCGCGAGAGCGTTGACATAGCAAAAGCCGAAAATCTTTTTGGCGAATTAGAATTTAGGAATCTTGGACAGAGGTTGAGGGATGCAATTGGTGGGATAGAAAAGATTCAAGAAACAAGAAATGAGATTCAAGAAAGAAAACCAATAAATAAAGAGTTAGCGGTAGCTTTGTGGCTTATCAATTCCAATCTCACCAGTCCGACTGCTGACGATATTTTTAATTTTACGGAAACGAAAGATACGGGGCTGGCGCGCGCGAAGATCTTCGCGGAGCTTAATACACGCCGCCTCACGCGCGTGTTTGAAGAAATTGAAAAACCCCTTATTCCGGTGGTAGAAAAAATGAATGAACGAGGCGTTGCGATAGATGTGAAATATCTTACCGGGCTTTCGTTGGAATATCACAAAGAA
>JAUYPY010000048.1 GCA_030697445.1 bacterium
CAAAATCAAAATGATAATAATTGAGCCGATGAGCGCGCCGACGCCGCTCTTTTTCGGTTCCCCCATGGGCATTGCGTTCTGCGGTTCCATTGTTTTATTTTTTATAAATTAATAATCAGAAATAAATTATTGCGGCTTCACGGTATTCTTTCCGGGCTTCAAAGAACTAATCGCATCCGCGAGCGCCGCGCGCGCCAATTTCACTTTCGCTTCTGCATTTCGTGCGGCAGTCTTTATTGCGGTTATTGATTCTCGCGTTGCAGTGTCGGTAATCGCCAGTGCCTTCGCCTTCACTTCATCAATCGCCGTTTTCGCCTCCGCGATTTTCATTTTTGCTGTCGCAATAAATGCAGCGGACTTTGTCGTATCTACGCCCTCCGTAACCAGTTTCGCGATGCGCGACTCGGTGCGCGCGAGGAGCGCCTCAAGGTTTTTCAAATGCGCTTCCAGTTTATTAACCACTCCGTCCATCCGAGCTTGTTTTGCATCTCTCTTCATTTCCTTTTTCTCGGCGCGCGCCGCTGACGCTTTTTCCTTAAGTTCCATCTTTTGCTCCTTAAGCTCCGCCTTTTTTTCCTTCACTTCTGTTTTGAGCATCTGCGCTTTTTCGCGCGTGTTTTTTACCTCAGCTTTCTTATCCATAGTTGAAGCATCTTGTGCAAAAGCAACTGCGCCAAAAAGCAAAAGCCCGGCGACTGCGGCTGCCCGGAGCGGCACCATAGTTCGTGTGTGTAACATATGCGTAAATTATATTATTAATAAGTAAATAATTCCTAACGCCGTCTATTATATTATATAAGGAACGGAATTAGCAAGAGCGCCACGATATTCAAGATTTTAATCATTGGGTTAATGGCGGGGCCGGCGGTGTCTTTGTACGGGTCGCCCACCGTGTCGCCGGTTATCGCCGCTTTGTGCGCATCGCTCCCTTTGCCTCCATAATTTCCTTTTTCAATATATTTTTTCGCATTGTCCCACGCGCCGCCGCCCGAGGTCATTGAAATGGCGACAAATAGTCCTGTAATAATTGAGCCGACAAGAAGTCCGCCAAGCGCCGCGGGCCCGAGGGTGAAACCAACCAAAATAGGAACGACTACGGGAATGAGCGCGGGCACAACCATCTGTTTAATGGCGGCTTTGGTCACAATATCAACGCACCGTGCGTAGTCGGGTTTTCCTGCGCCAGTCATAATTCCGGCGATTTCGCGGAACTGCCGACGCACTTCCTCTACCACCTTGCCCGCGGTTTTGCCGACCGCCTCCATCGCGAGCGCCGCGAAGTAGTAGGGTAGAAGTCCTCCGATGAAAAGCCCGACCAGTACCGTCGGGTCGCCGAGCGCGAACACGACATTTGCGCCGAGCGCTTGCAGATCTTGCGCGTATGTTGCAAACAAAACTAGCGCGGCAAGCCCCGCCGAGCCGATAGCGTAGCCCTTCGTTACGGCTTTCGTCGTGTTGCCTACCGCATCAAGCGCGTCGGTTACTTCGCGCACGCTTTCCGGCAAGTTTGCCATTTCCGCGATACCGCCCGCATTGTCGGTAATCGGGCCGTAGGCATCTATGGCGATAATAATTCCCGCAAGCGATAACATCGCCATTGCCGCAACGGCGATGCCGTATAGCCCGGCAAAATAATACGCGCCGAGGAGCCCCGCAACAATTGCAAGAAGCGGAAGCGCGGTCGCCTTCATTGAAATCGCAAGCCCTTGAATAATGTTTGTGCCGTGCCCAGAAAGTGATGCGCGCGCTATTGACTGCACCGGCTTATGCGCGGTGCCGGTGTAGTATTCTGTAATCACGACAAGCGCAGCCGTAACAAGCAAACCAATGAGCGCGGAAAAGAAAAGGTTAAGCGTGGAATAAACGCCATTTGTTCCCATAAGGTAAACGGTGATGGGGTAAAACGCGATTGCGGAAAGAACACCAGATACAATGAGTCCTTTGTACAGTGCGCCCATAATATTTTGCGAGCGCCCCAGTTTCATAAACCATGAGCCGATGATAGACGCGATAAGTGCCGCGCCGCCAAGTGCCAAGGGGTACAGCACCGCGGCTTCGTTTCCCGGAAGTGCGAGCGAGCCCAAAAGAATTGCCGCTACCGAAGTGACAGCGTATGTTTCAAAAAGGTCTGCCGCCATACCGGCGCAGTCGCCCACATTGTCGCCCACATTGTCGGCAATCACCGCAGGATTGCGCGGGTCGTCTTCTGGAATGCCCGCTTCAACTTTGCCGACAAGGTCTGCTCCTACATCCGCGGCTTTGGTAAAGATGCCGCCGCCGAGCCGCGCGAAAACGGAAATGAGCGATGCGCCGAACCCGAGCCCAATCAGCGCTTTGATGTCGCCCGTCGCCGCGTAAAACCCCGCAACCGCAAGGAGTGCGAGTGCGGCAACAAGAAGCCCCGTTACCGAGCCGCCGCGCGCCGCCAAAGCGAGGGCGGGTGCGAGCCCGCGGCGCGCGGCTTCCGCCGTGCGCGCGTTTGCGCGCACGGACACAAACATCCCGACATAACCCGCGAGCGCGGAGAGCGCCGCGCCAATCAAAAATCCGACGGCGTTTGTCCAGTTAATCGCGAAACCGATAACGATAAAAAGAATTGCGGCGATAAGCGCGATGGTTTTGTACTGGCGGTTTAGGTACGCATTTGCGCCTTCTCTAATCGCGTTTGAAATCGCCTGCATTTGGGCGTTTCCAGGGCTTTGTTTCAAAATGCGGGTCGTCAAGAACACGGCGTAAATAATAGTAACGACCGAAGAACCGATGGCGAATAAGATAATGGGGTTCATAGTAGTTCTAAAATCCCTATAAATAATATCGGGATTGTAGCAGAAAAATCAAGTCGCGCAATGCGACCCGTTTTTTCTTTTGTATGTGATACAATTTCTTTCCATGAAAGCGTGGAATCTTGGATATGAAAAAGCAAAGGCGAAAGCGAAACAAATTTATTCAAAAAAAATCCTACGGCTGTTATTTTATACGAACGGCGGGAAACCAAATATGTTTCTAATCGGCACGGAGAGAAGGTTCTGATAAAATCAATCGCCGATTTTTGGACATTTGTTGAGTCACTCGATGGCGTTACGATTAAAGTCGTGATTAGACAACTTAAGACCGGAGGCCAGAAACATTTTTTGAGTGTAATGAGCGATTTTACCCAAACGCACAGGCGAAAAAAATGAACTAAAAAACCCCTTCAGTCAGGGGCGTTTTAGTGTGCCTGCCATCAGCTTTGATGCCGATAGGGGCTGACGCCCCGCAGACACCACTGCATTGTATACCATGGCTGTAGGGAAATCAATGAGAAAGTGACCCCCACTATCCCTACTCTGTTTTTGTTTCTTCCGTTGGCGCAGTAATTGTCGGTTCCGCCGGCACTGCCGCGGTGGGCAACGGCTCGGGAGGTTTGTTGAGCGAGGCAATGTCAATTTTCGCGCCCGTGAGGCGCGCGGCGAGGCGCACATTTTGCCCGCCGCGGCCTATCGCGAGCGATTGCTGGTCGTCGGCAACAATCGCTTTCACATGCTTTGTCGCCTCGTCAATAATTTCCACAGAAAGAATTTTAGCGGGGGAGAGCGCTTCGGTCACGAAGCCCTTGAGGTCTGCCGACCACTGAATGATGTCTATTTTTTCTCCACCGAGTTCGCTCATAACCGTACTGACGCGTACGCCGCGACCGCCGACAAGCGAGCCGACAGGGTCTATGTGCGGGTCGTTTGAGGCGACGGCGATTTTAGCGCGCGAGCCCGGCTCGCGCGCGACCGCCTTTATTTCCACCGCACCCGACGCAACTTCCGGCGTTTCTTGCTTAAAGAGCGCTTCCACAAACTTGGGCGCGGCGCGCGAAAGGCGCAAGTGTACGCCACGGGGCGTATCTTCTACGCGCAAAAGGTACGCGCGCACGCGCTCGCCTTGTCGATAGCGCTCGCCGGGAATTTGCTCTTCGTACGGAAGAATTCCGGTGGCGCGGCCCATATCAACGAAAATCGCGCCGCGGTCTATGCGTTGTACCGTGCCGGACACGATCTCGCCCGCGCGCGTACCGTATTCGCTTAGCACGGATGTTTTTTCCGCCTCGCGAATTTTCTGTATCACGACTTGCTTGGCGGTCTGCGCCGCAATTCTGCCAAAGTCGCTTTTGGTTTCAAGCGGGAAAATAATTTCATCTTCCAACTGTGCGCCTTTTTTTATTTTGCGCGCGTCGTCAATAAAAATATGATGTTCCGCGTTGTAGAAAATGCGCTCGTCCGCTGGGTCGCGCTCTACCTCTTCTTCTCCTTCTATTTCTTTTTCTTTGCGCACGATAACTTTCGTATCGTCAACGACTTCTTTCACTTGGAAAAATTCTACCGCGCCGCTACCCGCGCTGAACTTCGCGCGCACGATCTGCCCCTTCTTGCCGTACTCTTTGCGGTACGCAGTTGCAAGCGCGGACTCAATTGCTTCCACGATTTTCTCGCGCGGTACTCCGCGCGTCTCTTCAAGCTCTGTCAAAACCGCGTTGATGGTTTTTAAATCAAAAATCATAGTAGATATTCTTATTTTTTCTAAAAAAAGAGCCCGCCTTCAGGGGGCGAACTTCTACGGTACTATACCTATCTTTACTGTAAACTGCAAGCAGTTATCAACATTCGCTTGCGCCGTGTGCGCAACGAGCGTGTAGTAGTATATAATAGAGGGCGCAGTATGGAATTCGGCGCGAAAAAAATGGCGGTCATGGGCGCGGAAGTCTGGAAAATGTAAATATGAATTTTCTAAAAAATAAAAGCCCGTTCACTTTTCAGTAAACAGGCAAATGTTTGTTTTCTTCAAAAGGTTCAGTGACCGAGTTTTAATGATAGCCCCTTATCAAGGTTTTCAAGCGCAGCACAATGAGTTTGTGTACGAAATATAGAATCGTTCCAACAATTGCCAGTCTCCATTTCCGGTTATCAATGCAGGTAATTTTAAGATCCTTGATTTTATATCCGCGTTTTTCTGCATAGAGCAACAATGCTGTATCGAAAAACCATCCGTCGTAGATACTTACCCCCTCTCTTAAAACGACATAGACACTTCTTTTGATGGACTTGCAACCCGCCTGGGCATCAGAAAACCTATTGAAAAATAAAAACTTGATGAACCAATTGTAACCTTCGGTCAGAACGACCCTTACCAAAGGACGCTTTACTACGGATCCATGAACTCTTCTGGACGCAACCACCAAGTCATAGTCCTCGTTCGCTTCGTAAGCACGAATCATATTTCCAAGATCGTTGAGCGAGTAAGCGAGGTCGCTGTCAATATACAACAGAATACTTTCGGTTGCCCGACTCCATGTATTGTCAAGCGCTGCACCGCGTCCTTTATGCGAAGTTATTGTGTATGCAAGGTAAGAGATCCGTTTCTGGCATCCGATAACCATTTCTTCTGTTTTGTCCGTGCTTCCGTTAATTGCTACAGACAAAACAAGCATATTACTGGCAATAAGATGTGGAAATTCTTGCTCAAGATACGCGCTTACTTTTAGCAAGGTATCTGTAATAATTCTTGCTTCATTGTATGCCGGTATAGTGATGAGATACGATTTCATGCATGTTACTCCTATTTTGATTTGTATAATTTAGTGTACGCGCTCTGTAGTTTTTGCAGCATTATTTTTGTTGTAAAGGTTACAGGTAGATGAACTGGTTCACTATTGCTCCTTTTTAACGCAGATAATACCGCGTGTGAAAGCGCCGTTGAATCTTCTGGTTGAATTAAATCACCGCCACTATATTTTGTCAATTCCATCACTCCACCCACCTTAGTAGCAACAAACGGCACCCCCGCGAGCATGGACTCTATAAGTACATATGGAAAACCCTCTTTTGTTGAAGGTAACACCATCAGATCAAAAGCTTTAAGATATTTATATGCGTCCGGAATAGTACCGAGTAAGAAAAAGTTATTCTCTAATGAGGCGGCCTTAATTTGTTTTTCAAGTACATCACGCTCCTCCCCCTCTCCCACAACCATGAAAACAGTATCATTACTAGATTGCGCGATAATACTTTTTGCTGCGTCTATCAAATAGTTTATCCCTTTATTTTTATATAAATTTGCAACAACCCCGACAATGATTCTTGGTGTTTCTTTTGTTTCTGACTTGGAAATCAGAAAATTCCTCGAAACTTCTCTCTGTAACAAATTTTTCACGCAGTTTTCGTTAATGCCGTTGTAAATAACAATTCCTTGGCCGGCTCTAACAATACCATACCTCTGCCCAACCTTCATGTCGAAATCTGACACGGTAATCGTAAGATCTCTAAAAAAAGAGGCCAGAAATTCCAAAAGAATGTAAATCACCTTCTTGAAAAATGAAATTCTTTCGGCAAATACAAAACCATGCACTGTATACACTGTTTTCGCCCCCGCAATTTTTGATCCTATTGAACCAAGAACGCCGGATTTTGTACTATGCAGATGAACTATATCTATACTCCTCTTTTTTATAAAACACATCATTTCATAAAGATATTGAAGGTCGTACATAGGGTTAATTTCGCGCACTAAACTATCAAAAACATGCAGTTCACCCTCGGTAAAGCCTTTTTTTCTTAGCTCTAAAAAAAGCCATGTGTCTTTATGTTGGTTTTGTAGACCAGTACAAACAATGATGTCGTGGCCATTTTCTTTCATTGCGCTTGCGGTATCAAGAACATTTTTTTGCGCGCCTCCGCATTCACCTTGGGTTATTACATATGCAATTTTCATAACTAAGTATATGCATGTATAGAGAAAACTTCAAAATATTGTTTGGGTAGATTGTAAAAAGTAAGTTATCAACATTCGCTTGCGCCGTGTGCGCAACGAGCGTGTAGTAGTATATAATAGAGAGCGCAGTATGGAATCAGGTACCATAAAAACAGCGCTCGCCGGTGCCGTCGTCCTCATTGCGCTTGCACTCGGCGCGTGGTTTGCGTTTGCACCGCGGGGCGGCGGTATCACACAGTCGGAGCCGCGTGCGCAAAACGGACGCCGCGCCGAAATTCTAGAACTCGCAAGCCGAGGCGCGCGCGTCTCCGACAGCGAAAAGAAACGGCTCTTTGAGTACCTTTCCGGCGAGCAGTTTCGCGCGTATCAGTTCAACGACCGCGAACGCGCGCTTATATTAAAGGCGATAGGGGGATGACAGTTTATTAGTTTTAATAAAATAATATGGAACCAAATCAAACACAAGCGACGGTGCAGAATGGCGGGGGAGAGCAAAAAGGCGGAGGCGCGAAGACGCTTAGCGCTCTTATCGTACTTATTATCATTATAGGCGGCGGATGGTATGCGTATAAAAGCGGCATGCTTAACTTCAAACGCGGCGTAGAAAGTGCGCCAGAAATAACCCGCGAACAGCTGGTCGGGGAAGCGCCGCTTTCTGCGTCGCTTGAAAGCGCGATTGATAAGCACAAGAAAGAAATTCTGGACCGCGTATCGCTCGGAACACCGCTCACCGAAATCGAGCGCGAAGCGCTCGGCAAGACGATGCTGATGGAAGCGCATCTCTATAAGTTCACCGATGCGGAAACGAACGCCATTTTTGAGGCGTTGAAACCACCTCAACAATAGGCGACGCATTCTTGTATGAGACCGACAACAAGCAGAACAACGATTTTGGTAGGGCTTGCGGCGCTCGCCGCACTTGTTTTGTTTTTTGTTGTTTCCGTGCGGCGTGGTTCGTCGAATAATACTTTTACCCCGCCGGTGTATTTGGGGAACGAATCGCCAACGGCGCTCATCCGTCCACTCTATCTTGAGATTTCCGGTGGAGGATTGTCGGCGCTGACGCAAGAGCAGAAACAAAACATCATTGATTTCAAAAAGAAAATTCTCGCGCACGCTGCTTCTCGCGACCCTTTCACGGCGCAAGAAAAGACCGTACTCGCTATCAGTACTGCAACGACGACAAAACCGGCAATCGGCAACTTTTTTGTTGCAGACCAATCGGTGTTTCAATTTAGCGTTGAAGAGTTGAAAGCGATTACTCGCGCGATGGAACAGTAATTATGGAACACATTTTTCAGAAAAAAAGGCAAATTGTTTTGTGGACACTACCGGTTGCCGCGTATTTTATTTTTGCATTACCGGCGTTCGCTTCCTACATTTCACCATCGGGTACTGTGTATCCGGGCGCATCATATTCCGTGAATGAAGATATAACGAACAGCAGTTCAGTTCCCATTACTGTTCACAATGACTGGGCGTATAGTGTTAATGGGAGCGCGCTTAACTGGAACTGGTGCAGTAAGGACACGACGATACCGGCAGGCGCAACCGTTACCGTTTCGTGTGGCTCAACCGGCGATGTCGCGGGCACGGTGATGGGATTTCCAGTTACTACTTGGTGGAATCCGTGGACCGTCACTTGGAGCACCACCGGCTTTACGGTGCAGGCGCGGCCTGCCACCGTTTCTGCCTCGCTTTCTCCAACAGGAGATGTGTACCCAAATGCATCGCTCTCGCTTTCCGGCACCGTCAGCGGCTCCGGCTATAGTGGGACTAATTGCTGGGCGTATAGCGTAAATGGCGGTGCGCGCAGTTGCTGGTTCAGCCCCGGCTCTGGCATTGGCAATTTTTCGTACAACTGGAACGCTGGAGCAGCCGACCCAAACACAACATACACTTTTTATCTTTGCACCGACAGCGGCGCAGGTGTTTGTTCTACTGCCGGCTCATTGCGTGTTGTAAATCCGCCACCGCCTTCGTTTGATTATTCGCTGAGCCAGCAAACATCCGCACCGACTTTAGTGCAAGGGAATGCCGCGGTGGTATATTTCACAACCACACTGAGCTCTAATGCGACACAGGGCGTAACGCTCTCACTCTCCGGTCTTCCGAGCGGTATTTCGTACACCGTAAGCCCGTCGGCAACCCAAAATCCCTCCGCTACTTATGAGGTGACGCTCACGGCCTCGGGCAGTGCCACAGTAGGGACTTTTCCAATCACGGTAACTGGCACACCGCTCAATAAAACAACCTCTTTTAATCTCACAGTAGCTGCGCCGACGGTAGACGCAACCCTCAGTTCTTCAGACAGCTCAGTGGTCGCGGGAGGTACTCTTAATTTTTCCGCTTCGGTAATCGGCACCGCAACTGGCGCGATTACCTATTCGGGGCAAAGTTGCGGAGGAGGGAACCTTTTTGGTAATAACCCCTCCTCAAATTCATTTTCGTGCACCTATCCGTCAACGGGAAACTACACCGCTAAAGTAACCGTTACAAGACAGGGAGTAAGTGCTTCAGCTGAAAAAATAATTTCGGTCACGGCTCCGCCGAATACGCTCTATATCAGGACCTCTGTGGACGGAGTTGAATTGGACCCTGGTCAGACGGTGAGTTACACCGACAGCAGCCAAAATGCGGGAATCTATCCTACTCCCAGCACCGTAGAGAGTCCTTCGCTTATCGACATATCATTTTCAGCGCCACCCAGCTATTCAGGTAATACTTTTCTTGGGTGGTCAGGATGTGACGGTGTAGGTAACCCTCGACGCTGTTTCGTGAGGGTCGGCAACGGAGGCACCAAAACGGTTATCATCAACGACGGAAGCGAAAACTTCCAGCCAAAGCTTTCAGCAGGAACTGGCAGTCTGAAAGTGGACGGTGCTCGGTACAAGGAAAAAGCCGGTGTCTATGTTACTAATGTTACATACGCGGCTAACATCTACGCGGTCGCAACCTTTTCGAATAGCGGGCAATATGGCGCGGAAGGTGTCTCCTATTCCTTTAAGTACAGCACAGACAACGGATTGAACTATTATCCGGCTACTATCAAAGACGGTCCGTGGGATAGTAACACTAAAAGCTATGTGTGGCCCGACGCCATTCCCGTGAATTCGTCGGTGAAAATCTGGGCGGGTTTAGGTTTTGCTCCCGGAACATACCTCGTCAAGGTGTGCGCCCAGCCGGTAAATGCCGTCGCCGAGACCTGTACGCCCGGAGCGTCGGTCATCGTAGAAAATCCTCCGCCTCCGCCGGTTTCTCCTTGCTTTGTGTATTTCGACAACACCAATACGCCCGCTCCAAACGATGACATGAGTACCAAGACGAAAGTAACGGCAACGGGGTGCGCTGGCGATCGGTGGAGCGAACTCTCTGTCAGTGCGAATGCAAGTACCAATAACAGCGCTAACACCGTTTTGGATTACGGATTTGGTGGCTGGCGAAAGTTTGGCGGCAACGCGGTCACGCGAGATGCCCAATGGGAAGCGGATTCAAGCCCTACCCGCAGCTTCACAGGACTTGCGAATCTCGCCAACAATAGCGGAATTACAAGCGCGGGCGGAAACGGCATCGGATTTGGTCCGAAAATATGGACTGGCGGTAATTGGAGCTGGGGTCCTGTGGACCTGCTTAGCAAGTACAGCACGGGGTATATTGGATATGGAACGCAAAGCACCAAGCTCGGACTCTACAGTTACCGCGTTGAGGGCACTTTCACCGGAAGGTTCAAATGCTTTACCGCGGAGTATCGGTCATACAAACCGGCCTCGAACAGCTTTACCAAGGATAGTGAATACTCCGAATATTACCCGCCGATTGAGCTCAACGGAAAGTTACAGTCCCCACTCACCCTCAATCCGTATCTCAATCTTTGCTATTCGCGAAACAACACGACGGGCGACTACTACAAAGCGAGTTGTGGAGATAGCAAGACCCCCGTCACGGCGCCGGTTTTCTGTTCAAGCGGCACGGTTGACGGACCGACCGTTGAGATAAAAGGAAAGCTACCTACTCCAACTCCAGTTGTCCGACCCCATACATTGAATATCCAAAGCAAACTTGATAACGCATCGGCAGCCGGAGTGAACATTACCCAAATAGCGAATTCACTCACACCGCCTGATGTCAAACCGTTTGAGGCCTCTGATTTCGGAGGCACGACCGACTATCAACGCACGACCGAGCGCAACTACACAGTGACGCTTGAAGCCCCTCAAAATCATTCCGCGGCGGCGGGCAACTTCTCGTCTTGGAGCGGCTGTGATACTCAAA
Source organism: bacterium (assembly GCA_030697445.1). Taxonomy (GTDB): domain Bacteria; phylum Patescibacteriota; class Minisyncoccia; order Phycocordibacterales; family UBA10002; genus UBA10002. Next base: position 11,005 of record JAUYPY010000048.1, read on the forward strand.
ATGACCGTCTGTGCACCATTTCATTTAAATATATAGAGCCGAACGGCGGCAAAACCAAAACCGTGATTGCGAATTATTCGGGTACACTTGACGCGCCGGTGGTGCTTACGAGTACGCCGGAGTGCACGGCGGGAGTAGGGAAGATTCAAGTGTGGTGGAACGCGGTGCCGAACGCAACCAGTTACAAGTTGTATAGAAGCGCCGCCGTAGCCGGTGGCGCGGCTCCAAACCGTTTTGCCGCCGTCGCGTACGCGCAAAGCGGCGTTGAAATCGGGGCGTTTTCAACGCCGCCGACACAGGCGAACCCTTTCGTTGATACCAACCTTTCCGCGGGTATAAAGTACGATTACCAAGTTAAAGCGTTTGGTGCCAGTGGTGTTTCCAGTCCGCCGTCCGCGACCAAACAAGACGATGCGTCAAAGCGGTGCCCCGACCTCATTGTGCAGAGCATCACGCTTCCGAACTCGGCAGGGTATCCGGTAGGCACGGTGCTTTCCGCTTCAGGTCCGCACACCTTCAGCGCGGTGATAAAAAACCAAGGGGAGGGGACGGATACAACCAAAACATTTTTCAATCGGATAAAGGTAGGTAGTGAAGTGGTGGATAATCCTCTAAATCCAGACCAAAAAATAACTGGCGGTATTACCGCCGCAGGAACTTCTGGCGACCGTCGCACTGTAACCTCCGGCCCTTGGACTGCCGACATCGTTACCACCGCAACCACCAAAACCATTGAGGTCTGTGCCGACCAGCCACCTGGTCCTGTTCCCGGTACTGCTTTTGCGGGTCGTATTTTTGAAGCACCTCCAACCGGCATTCCTCCTACAGGAAACCCCGCCGAAGAAAACAACTGCGCTTCGGCAAACATTGCTACCACGATTATCATTATTCCGCCTCCGATTACCATACAACTTGAAGTGGAAAAGGCAGGCACCAATACCTACCGTAGCGATTATGTGGTTGTTGACTACGAAGATCTTGCGAACTTGCGATGGAAGTTAACGGGCAACCCAACAGAATGTAAAGCGGCTACAGGCACTGATTGGACGGGGGGCAAAACAAATCAAAGCTACGATATTTCCGGTAATCCATTCTCACTCCCCAAGCTTATCGACAAATTAAAATATCTTTATCAACTTGATTGTACGCGGTAGAGACAAGAAAACCCCCGACACCTAATGCGTGGGGGGTTAAACTATCTCGTCCATTTGTTCCCTTATGGTTTGGTTTTTACTGCCTTTCTGTCTGGACTTATACGCACACGATAGAAACTCGCAGGAGCGTCTGTCGTATGCGTGAACTTGCTTGAGCCCGTCTGTAAACTCAATGGTTGCGGGTACTTCGGAATGGAGTACCAGTTTCCATTAAGCGTTTCAGAGAACTCAAGGTGCGCAGTGGCACTTGTTTCAGCGGAGACCGTAATCTCCGTTGTGTTTCTCACTCGTTTGAGTGAGGCGATTTTGGGAGCCGGTGAAGCCGGTGGTGCAAAGAAACTCGGAGGAGGGTTGCTCCAACGAATCGCTTTGCCATCTTGCTCCGTCCTATTCACGAGGAAGGTAACGAATTTCCCATCCTCAGTGAGCAGTGTAATTTCTGCTCGTTCCCACCAAGCAGGGGCGGCAGTGGCAATTTCTTCAGGAATGAGCACGCCTCCCGTGTTCAATCCCATTAGAATCACGGGTAATGCACATGGGTTGCCCTCATCTTGGATTCCCTCTCTCGCAGCGAAACGGGCAATCCTTCCCTGGCTGTCTGACACATCCACTTTGAGATTCCATGCAGGAATTGTGTATCCGACTGCCGCAGGCCACTCAAACCTCACCTTCCCGAAGACCTCCTCAGGCACTTCCCACTTGCCGTTGCGGAGGGTGAGGTAGAAGGGAATCAACTCATCAGGAGGGTACGCAACCGCAATCACAGATGGCTTGCTTTCTCCAGAGTAGTAGGGAAGCAATCCACCAATGCCGTCGGTGATAGCGTCAATAACCCACCCATAGTAAGCCGTTTCTTCTCCGGGTTTCGGTGCAAACCCACTGACGACATCGCGGAGTTTCGCACTCGCGAAAGTTTCCAGTGGACCGTCTCGCACACGGTCGTATTGGAAGGTATCTTTCAGTTTTTGTCCACCACCGGAGAATCGGATTTGGATTGCACTGATATACCCATCCAAGTTGTACCCGATAGGCAAACTGGAGAATTTCTGCTGCGCACTCGCGGTCGCAACAGAAAGAAGGGCGACAAGCGCCAGTAACATAGTTTTCATTTTTTCCTTTCCATCGCAGAACGCGACATTTCTTTTGTCTACATGACAAAAAACATAATCTGTCAAGATGTTACCATACGCCCCATAAAAAAGCAAGTACTTTTGTCTACTCCCCCAAACTCCCCAAAAACCCAGCAAATCCGTCAAATTATCCCCCACTTATCCACAGTTTTGGATTTCCCGACATTTTTTCCTGTTTTTGTTTTTCAGCACCTATTGTTTATTCCGTATGGACACTATGGGGTGAACTAGTACTCTTAAATTAAAGCGCGGGGTTTCCAAATATCACTTTCCGATGTATCTTAAAGAGATAGAGTACCGATACAATCACCGAAACGAAAATCTTTTTAAGTTGTTTCTATCAATTTATTTTGGTTACATTTCCCACTAATTACCTTTTTCTGATGTGAGAAAAATACATGTACTTTATGCAGGAATGCACACCAAACAATTTTCTTTCTCTAAAAAACAAAGAAAAAAGATACCGTATATTCTCTCGTTGCGCAGATTAGTATACTCAAAAGGGGTGGATTTGCTCATAAAAGCGTTTGCAAATCTTGAAGAATGCTACTCGCGCATGCAATTATGGATTGCAGGTTCCGGGCCAGAAAAGAAGAAATTGATGGCTCTTGCGAAAGAATTACGAATTGAACGGAGGGTGAGATTTCTTGGCGATGTCTCCCTTCAAAGAGCCGTAACACTCTTGCGTCAAGCGGAGTTAACTGTTGTTCCCTCTCGTTCGGAGGGTGGTGGCCTAGTCAACATTGAAGCTCAGGCGGTTGGCTGCCCGCTTGTCGCAAGCAAAGCGGGGGGTATTCCCGAATATACGAAAGATAAAAAAACTGCGCTTCTTCACATAATCAATGATGCACATGATCTCCGTATTAAAGTTGAAAAACTTTTGCAGGATGACGAATTACGAAATTCACTTATAAAAAACGGAATAAAATTTGCGCAGAAATTTGACTGGCGAAACATGTGTCCCAAATACATCTCATTGTATAATAAAGTTTCTTCTAAGAAGAATTATTATTCGTTTCGCGCATTGTCACCGTTGTCTCGCGCTTTGTGGAGATTTTTACAGAAATAATATGAATAAAAATAAAAATCAATTGCCGATGGAAATTCTTTCCCGTTACGGCATACATACATCAGATATAACGCTCTTGCGGGAAACAGAATACAACGCGGTGTACCTTGTTCATCACACACCCGCGAAAGTGTTGCGCATTGGATACCGCCTGCGCCAAGAAGATGTTCAATTTGAACTTGACCTTATTGCATTTCTCAATGTTGCCAAGGTACCAATTGCAATGTGGAACAGGACAACAGACGGCGCGGCGTTTGTGTTTGAACCTAGTGTATATACCGCAGTGCTCTTTGACCATATAGAAGGTTTTCATCCGCGTGCGGACAGAGAACTTCTGCCCAATCATGAACAGGCCTGTACTGGCGGGAAAGCGTTGGCGCTTATACATAATGCGGGTAAGACGTTCACGACGACCGCGCAACGGAAGCGAACAATATACAGCGAGCTTGAACGGGCGCTCGGCGCAAAGCATATCCTTCGTGAGCAATATTACGGAGGAGAAGAATTTATTTCCGCAATCCAATCTTCATTATTATTTGCACAGCGCTATCAATTTTCGCCAACAATCGTGCATAATGATTACCGCGTTCATAATGTATTTTTCTCGTCAGATGTGCATATCAATGCAGTTATAGATTTTGACTGGTCGTGCGTAGGTCCTGCTGTTAAAGATGTGGCGCACGCGGTTCTTGAATGGTCTTTTCCGGATGGCCGCCCAGAACACAATACGGCGTTACTTGAAGCATTTTTGTCGGGTTATAATTCTGCGGCACAAGATAAAGTGGTGTACGATCAGGATTTTATTGATTGGGTGAAGTTTTCAGCACTCTCAGACGCCGCAACCTATTTTTGCGACCGTCTGTGTGCGGAAACCTTGGAAAAGAAAATCTCTCGGTCGTATATGTACAAGAAGTTTTGTTATTTCAATGAGCGCGGAAAAGTACAGTAAGACAGGGTAACCCGCACACTTCATTTATGGAAACTTATAGACAAAAAGAAAAACTTGACAATATACCCACAATAATACAATATAACTATAGGTAGTAGTGACAGCCGAGTCTTTTTGCACTAATTAATACCAAAAACAAAAACATATGCGAAGAAAAATTAAAGTTGCTCTTATTGGTGTTGGTAATTGTGCAAGCTCGCTGGTACAGGGAATCCAATACTATACACTGAATAATACTAATGTAGGTCTTATGCACCCAGATATTGGGGGTTACAAGGTATCCGACATTCTGGTGGTCGCCGCTTTTGATGTCGATAAGCGGAAGGTCGGAAGTGATTTAGCGCGAGCAATTTTTGCTCCACCTAACTGCACGAAGAAAATTATTGATGTTCCGCAAACAGGAATAATCGTGAATAAAGGTCCTGTGATGGATGGTGTAGCAAAACACATGGAAGACATATTTCTCACAGATAAATCCCAAAAAACCTCAAATGTAAAAAGAATACTAAAAAATTCTGGGGCAGAAATGTTCATTTGCTATCTTCCGGTCGGAAGTGTAAGAGCGACACGCTATTACGCCCAAGCGGCACTTGATACCGGTGTTGGATTTATCAATGCAATTCCAGAATTTATCTGCTCCAATAATTCTTGGATAAGTCGTTTCCAAGAAAAGGGACTACCGTGTGCGGGCGATGATATAAAATCACAAGTTGGAGCCACTATATTGCACAGAACAATTTCGCGCCTCATTCAGGACCGTGGACAAAAAATAGATACCATGTATCAACTTAATATAGGCGGCAACACAGACTTCTTAAACATGACCGATAAGACAAGAATTGTCAGTAAAAGAAAATCTAAAACTCAGGCGGTAATGTCAATTCTTGATGACAAAGTAATACAAGTTCATATTGGGCCGTCCGATTATGTGTCTTACCTAAAAGACAATAAAATATGTTACTTAAATATTAAAGGTAGGCAGTTTGCTGAAATGCCCTTTGATTTAGATGTAAAGTTATCAGTTGAGGACAGTCCGAATAGTGCCGGTGTAATGGTGGATGTTATACGCGCATTTAAATTAGCTATTGATAGGGGTATTACCGGCCACTTAACTGAGGTTAGCTCATACGCTTTCAAGTCTCCCAGAACACAATACAGAGACGAAGAAGCAAAGAACCGGTTTGAAAAATTTATTAATTCTACATAGGTATATTTTGCCGTTATGAATTTATTCGTGGAAAAAAAGAATACCGTCCAACCACATTATGAATTTGTGGAAAGGAAAGGCATTGGGCATCCTGATACTTTAGCGGACGCTTTAGCAGAACATCTTTCAGTTGAGTACTCCAACTACACACTAAATAAATTCGGGGCTGTTTTACATCATAATTTTGATAAAGTCGGATTACTCGGTGGGGCATCTTCTGTTCAATTTGGTAAAGGGAAATTAACGAAACCGATAAGAATACTAATTAACGGGAGGGCATCCACCCGTTTTTCTGATGTTGTCATACCTGTCAGGGAGCTATTGATATCGTGGGCAAGAGATTTTATGTTACTAAAATTCCCGACGATAAACCCAGACACAGATTTGGAATTTCATTACAACTTGAGCAACCAGAGTAGCCCGGGGAAAACAGACGAGAATAACTCGGAAAAA
>JAUYPY010000002.1 GCA_030697445.1 bacterium
TTTCACTGAGCCGGATGCGTGCACGAGGTTGCGTACGGCTCTGCCGTCCGCGTCCGACATTTGGTATGAGTCAAGCACAAAGTCCCCGCGAATGGTCCCTACATCTGAAGTTAATGGCTCGGTGCCGCCGGTAATTTTGCGTACAATCGCCACCGCGTGCGCGCCTTGGAGCACGAGCGCAATAACCGGTCCGCACGAGAGATACTTTTTAAGCCCTGCTAAAATCCGCGCCGTAATTTCAAGCGGGTCGCGAGAAGGAGGTGTGAGCCCTTTGCTTTCGTACCCTTTGATGGTTTTCTCGCCAGTGACGCGCCGCCATGCAGGGTCCAGCGTATAGTGTTTTTCAATATGCGCCTGCGTAGGCACAATCATTTTGAGCCCAACGAGTTTCAACCCAGCCCGTTCGTAGCGCCCAACAATCTCGCCTATAAGCGAGCGCTGTATGCCGTCGGGCTTTATGAGTACCAGTGTGCGTTCTGTTTTTGGGTGGGGCATAAAAAGATACTATCACATCTTTGTTAAAATCTCAGCTCCATTTTCCGTAATCGCAACCGTATGCTCAAAGTGCGCGGAGCGGCTGCCGTCTTTTGTACGATATGCAAACCCGTCGGCGCTCAAGACAATCTTTTCGCCTCCAAGCGTGAGCATCGGCTCAAGCGCAAGTACCATTCCCGCCTGAAGCTTTATACCCTCGCCGCGCTTCCCATAATTCGGCACAAACGGCTCCTCGTGCACCGCGTAGCCGACACCGTGCCCAGCGAGGTCCCGCACAACGCCAAAGGTGCCCTGCGTCTGTACAAACGACTCCACGGCATACCCGATGTCGCCAGTAGTCGCGCCGGCGTGTGCCTCCCCGATGGCACACGCGAGCGCCTGTTTCGTTACTTCCAATAGTTTCTGCGAGTCCGCGTTTATTGCACCAACAGGCACCGTAATTGCAGCGTCCGTACAAAGACCTTTATGCCGCAATCCAAGGTCAATCCCCACAATATCGCCTTCTTGCAAAATCTTCTCGGCGCTCGGGAGCCCGTGCACAATTTCGTCGTTCACCGACACACATAGCCCTGCGGGGAACTTTTCCTTGTCTCCTTTTGCTTGGTAATTGAGAAAAGATGGGGTGTCTCCGCCTTCCGCGATCAAACGACGCGCGAGCGCGTCAAGCTCAAGCGATGGTATGCCCGGGCGCACCGCCTCCGCAACGCGCGACAAAATAGCGGCAAGCCGCCGACCCCCTTCGCGCAAGACATCAATATCCTCACGCGATTTTATTGATAATGTCTTCATGCACTTTTTCTATTTTTTGTTCCCCGTCCACTTCTACAAACTGATAATCGGGATTATTGCGGTAAAAATCAATCGCCGGAACAACCTCGGTATCAAACCACGCAAGGCGTGCGTCAATGTCCTCTTTGTTGTCGTCTGCACGCTTGCGCACCAAAAGCTTTTCTTCGGACCATTTTTTGCCAACACGCAAATAAACCAGTGCGGGCTTTTCCCGCCCGTAAAACTTGAGTGCGCCATCCAACACATGCGCTTCCTCCAACCGCCGTGGCGTACCGTCTATGATAAGATGCTCCCCATCCTTAAAACCGTTGACGAAAATATCCGACCACATGTACACGGTTAGAAATGAAGGCTGGAGCCCGCCCTTTTCATAGATGGCGTTCGAGAGCGCGCTCGTGTAGCCGTCTTTTTTTATAAAGTCGCGGAACTTTTGCCCCATTTCCAGATAAAAAATATCCCGCTTCGGATCTTTCTTTTTGAGCGAATCCATCAATAGTTTCGCTTGTGTGCCCTTGCCGCACCCCGAGCGCCCGATGAACAAAAATGTTTGTGGGGGCATAACCTTATTATAGCAAGGTTTAGTATTCCCGCATCGCAACCTGCGCGCCTATTTTCTTCACCAAATCAAGCACAACAGAAACGACAATGAGGAGCGCGGTGCCGCCAATTGCAAGCGAGGTGTTGCCGGTGAGCGACTGCATCGCAAGCGGAAGCACAGCAACGAGCGCGAGAAAAACAGCACCAACGAGCGTAATGCGCGTTACGATTTTTGAAAGGTATTCGGCGGTCGCACGGCCTGGGCGAACGCCCGGCACAAACGCGCCGTTTTTCTGCAAGTTGGTCGCAACCGACTCCGGCTCAAAAGTAACAGCCGTGTAAAAGTAGGTAAACACGAGAACAAGTAGGAAGTAAAGCGAGGAATAAAACCAACCGTTAGAAAATAGTGCGAGTAGCATCGACGCAATTTTCTGCACGAGCACATTATCCACATTCGTGAAAAAACTCAAAATCATTTGCGGAAAAAGAAGGATGGAGAGCGCGAAGATAATCGGAATCACGCCAGCTTGATTCACGCGAAGCGGCAAGTAAGTAGACACGCCGCCATACTGCTTCATACCGCGCACGCGCTTTGCGTAAGTGACGGGCACCGGCCGCTCCGCTTCGCTTACCACCACCACCCCGTAAATGACGGCTAGAGCCGCCGCAATAAATGCTATATAAAGTGGAATCTGCGAAGGGTCAAACGAGAGCGCAAGCGCTGTCAAACCCTTCGGAATACTAGAAACAATTCCGGCAAAAATAATCAAGGAAACCCCGCTCCCAATACCAAACTCTGTCGCGAGTTCGCCAATCCACATCAAGAGAAACGCGCCAGCAATAACCAAAGACATATTAACGAGCGTTGCGAATGAGGAAAGGTCACCCAAAACCCCTTGTCGCGAAAGAAGCACCAAAAACCCGAAGCTGGATATAAGCGCGAGCGGAAGCGTGAGCAAACGCGAATACTGTGCGAAGCGTTTTCTGCCGAGCTCCCCTTCCTCGTGATACATTTCTTTCAGTTTCGGAAACACCATGGTCAAAAGTTGCATAATGATGGACGCGGTAATATAGGGGCCAACACCCAACATCACGATAGAGAGATTATCCAGTCCGCCGCCGGAGAAAATATTGAAAAGTCCGAGAAATTGATTACTCTCAAAGAGCCGAGCGAGTTGTTCTTCGTTTATTCCCGGAATCGGCACTGCCGCAAGGAGGCGGAATAACACAAATGCGATACCGACAAAAAGCAGGCGTTTGCGCAATATGCGGTCTGTTACTACCAATTTTGTTTTTTGCCAAAATGAAGTCATTTTGTATTTTGAATACTCCCGCCTGCATCTTCAATTTTCTTCCGCGCGCTTTCCGATACGGCGCATCCGCTTACGGACACTTTTTTAGAAATCTCTCCGTCTCCGAGTATTTTTACAGGCGGCATCTCTCCCGAACGCTTGCGTATAAGCCGGTGTTCAAGAAGCGATACAGGGGTTACGGCGCCTCCTGCGGAGAATACGCGATCCAAATCACCAACAGAAACAACAGCGGCAATCGGAGCGAACGACTTGAATGTGTTTGTGCCGCGGCCGCGCTGTTTAGGAATTTTCATCAGCACATCGCGAAACTCGGGGCGTGGCTTGTTACCGGCGCGCGCCGTTTGACCTTTGCCGCCGCGCCCTGAGGTTTTGCCGCGCTTTCCGCCGCGCCCTACCTGCATAGAGCGTTTATTCGGATGGACTCGTTGTAAAGTGTTTAGTTGCATATAAATTAACTTGTTGGTTGTTCTTTCTTTTCTCTCGGAGCTTTAAGTAATGAAAGCGCGGCAATAGTTGCTTGTGCGATGTTCAATTTATTCTTGCTCCCTGAAAGCACTTTTGCGGTAACATCGCGCACTCCGGCAAGCTCAAGCACCGCGCGCACGGCACTTCCCGCCACAAGACCGCGGCCTGGCGCGGGGCGAATTTCCACAATCGCGCTTGAATATTTTGCCCGTACTTCGTGTGGAATAGAAAATCCGGAAGTGAGGAGCGGCCGCACCGCGTATTTGCGCGCGCTGCGCGTCGCTTTTTCCATCGCTAGTGCCGTATCAATACCTTTGCCGACCGCCACCCCTACCGCGCCGCGGCGATTGCCGACAACTACCGCTGCGCTGAAGTTGAAGCGCCGACCGCCTTTAGACACGCGCGCCACGCGTTTGAGCGCGAGCATTTTTTCGTCAAACTCCGGCCGCGCCCGTTCTGGGCGCTGGCGGCGCGCTCGGTCGCCACCACGTGCGCCGCGTTGCTCGCGGCGCGCGTATGGAGCACCTGCGCCTACCGCGACCGCTGGCGCGGGTGCGGGTGCGGAGGCTGGTGCTGGTGCGATATTAATACCCTGTTCTGTTTGATTTTCGTTCATATAGTTTAAAACTCCAACCCGCCAGCGCGCGCGCCTTCCGCAAGCGCGCGCACGGCTCCCAAGTAGCCGTACCCACCGCGATCAAACGCAGCCTTCTTAATACCCAGCTTCACCGCCGCACCCGCAACCGCCTCTCCTGCGGCGCGCGCTTTCTCCAAACGGGTCTTGCCTTTTGCCGTGCGCGTAGAAACAGACGCGAGCGTCCGCGCCACAGAATCATCAATAATCTGCGCCGACAAAAATCGGTTTGAGCGGAACACTGAAAGCCGCGGCCGTGCGCTAGTACCAATCACCCGCGCTCTAATGCGGCGGTGCCGTCGTTCTCTTTTTTGTAATTTTGATTGCATAAAATTATACGGTTTTCTTACCCTGCTTCCTGCGGATAACTTCGTTTTCGTAACGAATTCCTTTACCCTTATACGGCTCGGGCTTACGGCGCTCGCGGACAAATGCCGCAAATTGCCCCACCGCCTCAATGTCCGGACCGCTCACTTTTATCACATTTTTTACAGCCGAAACCGTTAGTCCTGCTGGAATCGTAACAAGAACCGGATGCGTAAACCCGAGCGACAATGTCAGAATGTTACCTTTAATATCCGCCTTGAAACCAATACCTTCAACAACCAGATTTTTCTCGAATGGCTTGTTTGAGCCCACAATCATATTTTTGATGTGCGCCACAGTCGTGCCGACAAGCGGCTTCAATTTCTGCGAAGTGCCGGATAATGAAACGGAAATCGCATTGTTCTCGTTTTGAATACGGACTGCCGGGTGGAACACGCGTGAGAGCGTTGCGTTTGCACCCTTCACCGTTACGGTAGAGCCCGATACGGTTACATCGGTTTTTTCTGGAATAACTATCGGTTTTTTTGCAAGGCGTGACATATTAATGTATTTGAAAGAGCGGTTCCCCTCCAACCTTTGCCTTTCGCGCTTCGCTGTCGGTCATAATTCCTTTTGAGGTTGTAAGAAATAACTTTCCGTACCCGCTTCGCACACGGCGTATCTCGGATGCCTTGCGGTACAAACGGCGCGACGGCTTTGATATGCGGCGAACTTCCGTAAATGCCGGCAGGTCTTTTTCGTATGCAATCTCTGCCTCAATCGTGCGGCGATGCTTTTCCCCGCGCACGCTTACAGAGCCGAGATAGCCCGCACGCTTGAGGCCTTTAAGCGTCGCTTCAGTAAAAGCCGAATACGGCAACGAAATCGACACGAGTTTGGCGCGCGCCGCATTTTTCAGAGTTGTTACTAATCGTGAAATTGCATCCATGGTGATTATAAAATTACCAACTTGATTTTCTGACTCCCGGAATCATTCCGTCGTTCGCCAATTCGCGGAAACAAATGCGGCAGAGCCCAAAATCGCGCATATAGGCGCGCTTTCTCCCACATCGGAAACACCGCAACACCAAGCGGGTAGAAAATTTGGGCTTTTTAAGCGCTCGCGCTATGACTGATGTCTTTGCCATACAAAATTAAACGCTCCTGTGAGCGTTCCTACATCGTATCAAAACCCGCGCGGTATGTCAAAAAAACTTACTTCCTCCCCTTTTCGTGCTTGGAGAACGGAAAGCCCAGGTGCGTGAAAAATGCGCGCGCTTCTTTGCTGTTTTTGGCGCTGGTAACAATGGTAACCCCCATACCGAACACATCTTTCAGCTCTTCGTCAGCGGTCTCCGGAAATACGGTATGTTCGCGAACGCCAATCGTCATATTCCCCATTTCATCAACGGAAAAAGCCGAGAGGCCGCGAAAGTCCTTGGTGCGCGGGAGCGCAACGGCAATTAATTTATCCAAAAAGCCCAACATCCGCGCGCCGCGAAGTGTTACGAGTGTTCCTACCACATCACCCTCGCGCGATTTAAACGACGCGATTGACTGCTTCGCGCCGCGCGAAGAGGGCTTCTGCCCCGTAATTTTCGCCAGCCGATCCAATACAATCTCAATCTTTTTCTTATCCTTGAATGAGCCGACTCCGGACGACACTGAGACGCTCTTCAAGCGCGGCGCTTGCATAACATTCGTGTAGCCAAACGCATCCTTAAGCGCGGCATACGAAGTATTTTGTTTTTCTTTGATTGATTTCATATCTTTATGCTTTGACAAGCGCGACATTGGATATATGAATAGGCATCGCCCGTTCTACGATTTGCCCCTTTTGCCCCGCCTTGCGCGCGCGTTCGTGCTTCTTCACCTTATTGACGCCCTCAACCAACACGCGTTCCAATTTCGGGAACGCCGCAAGTACCTTGCCGCTTTTGCCGCGGTCCCGACCAGCAAGTATCTTCACATTGTCTCCTTTGTGTATTTTCATAAAATTAAACAATCTCTTCCGCTTTTGACGTAATGCTCCCAAACCCGAGCTCTGAAAGCTCGCGCGGAATTGGCCCGAATACGCGGCCGCCAACCGGCTCGTGCTTCGCCTTGTCTACAAGCACCACCGCGTTTTCATCAAAACGGATGTACGAGCCGTCGGGCCTCCGCAAAGCGTTGCGCTGTCGCACCACCACCGCGTGGTGCACCTCTTTCTTCTTCACCGTACGGCGCGGCTCGGCTTTTTGTATAGAAAGCACCACCACATCTCCTATCCCAGCGTAGCGCCGTTTTGAGCCGCCAAGCACCTTGAAAATGCGACCGATTTTTCCGCCGGAATTGTCTGCGATATTTACGATGGCGCGTGGTTGCAACATACAATTTATATAACCTTAAAATGCTTTTCTTTGGAAATAGGGCGGCACTCGGCTATTTCTACGCGGTCGCCCGTGTGTTTCGTATTGCCAACATCGTGCACTTTGTAGCGCTTAGTTACGCGTAAATACTTTTTGTACTTAGGGTGCTTCACGAGGCGGCTTACGGCAACCACGATCGTATCCTTCATTTTGTCGGACACGACGACTCCGTGCAGAGTGCGCGCGGTATTCTTGTTTGGTAATTCAGTTTCCATGGTTGTTAAGTATTGCGAAAACGCACTCTAACGCAGAAAAGCAAATAATTCAAGTTTCGTTAGCGAGAGACCACTTTTGTTTTTACAGGTAATTTCGTACCCGCTTTGCGTAAAACTTCCGTCGCCGCCGCTTCCGGCAAGCCGTCTACTTCAAATAAGACGCGCCCCGGGCGCACCTCCACCTCGTACCCTTGCGGGTCGCCCTTGCCCTTTCCCATACCAACTTCAGGCGGCTTCGCTGTGTAGGGCCGGTCAGGGAAAATGCGAATCCAGATTTTGCCGGTTTTCCCCGCCTCGCGTGATGCGACCTTGCGCGCCGCCTCAATCTGGTTTGAGCGGATGCGTCCTGCAGCAAGCGCCTTCAAGCCAAAAGAACCGAAACTAACGGATGTGCCGCGCGAGTCAACGCCGCCGCGTTTTGCATTGCGGCGCATCGTGTGCCATTTGCGGTATTTTACTTTTTTAGGAAGCAACATAATAGTGGATTATTTTTTATCTTTCTCAAAAATATCTCCTTTGTAAATCCACACCTTAATACCAATGTCGCCATACGGCAATTTCGCGCGCTCGCGCGCGAAATCAATGTCGGCGCGCAAGGTCTGTAGCGGCACACGGCCTTTCATCATATCCTCCGAGCGCGCCATTTCCGCCCCGCCGAGACGCCCGCCGAGGTAAATTTTGATGCCTTTCACATCGCGGTTCGCCATTACCTTTTCAATTGTCTGCTTCATCACGCGGCGAAACGGCATCCGCTTCTCCAACCCTTCGGCAATCATTTGCGAAACGATAGCGGCGCTCCCCTCAGGCGAACGCACCTCTTCAATATCCACCCGCATATCTTCTTTGCTCAACGCCTTTTTACGGCGCAAAAAAGAAAGCAGGTCTTCTTTAAGCTTCACCGCGCCCTCGCCTCCGCGGCCTACCAAAAGCCCCGGCCGCGCGGTTTTTACAATCACGCGAAATTTTTTTGCGCCCCGCTCAATTATAATGTCGGACACATACATTCCGCGCAGGCGCTTCGCCAAAAATTGGCGAATGATAATGTCGCGGCGGAGCGTGTCGCGGTACGCCGTACCAACATCAAACCAACGGCTTTTCCAGTCGCGGATTATTCCGATTCTATGTGCGTATGGATGGACGGTGTGGGACATATTATTTTTTCTCGGACAGTATAAGCGAAACCTTGCTGGTGCGTTTCAAAATCTGGTACGCGGAGCCGTGCGCTCGGGGCATCTGCCGCTTCATGGTCTTCCCGCCGTCTACATGGAAATCTGAAACGACGAGTGTTGCTGTATCGGAAGCATTCCCCATATTTACCGCATTTTTTACCGCGCTTTCAAGAAGCTTCAAAAGCGGCGTCGCCGCCGCTTTAGGCATAAAGGAAAGTATGGCGCGCGCCTCGGCAACGCTTTTGCCTCGGACTGCATTTACCGCGAGGCGGACTTTGCGCGGCGACATTCGCAAATTGTTGAGGCGAGCTTTCATATTATTTCTTTGCAGAATCAGCCGCCGCTTTCGCCGCTTGCGCGGATGCGATTTCCGATTCCTTCGCTTTCGTCTCTTGGTCTTTCTGCATCTTGCCGCCGTGCTTTATAAACTTGCGCGTCAGCGAAAACTCGCCGAACCGGTGGCCGACCATTTCCTCGGTGACGAGCACTTCCGGAAAATCCTTGCCGTTGTGCACCAAAAACTTAAAACCGACCATCTCGGGAGAGATGACCGAATACCGCGCCCATAGCTTAACAGGCGCGGTGTCTTCCGGCTTCTTGCCCGCAATCTTTTTCGTGATGCGCGGGTCAACAAACGGGCCTTTTGATACGGAACGGCTCATAATAGCAATTAAAAATCCCCGCAAAGGGTATAGCGATAGTAGCAGAAAAGCGCAGAATAAGTCAAATTACTGCGCGTTTGCACTCCGCTTCCCAACCTGCCTGCGGGAGACGATGAAGACATTGGAGTACTTTTTCGGGCGGCGGGTTTTTTGCCCCTTGCCGGTTTGTTTGCCGTACACATTCACCTCGCGCTTTCTGCCTCTCGGCTGCTTGCCTTCGCCGCCGCCGTGCGGGTGGTCAACCGGGTTCATTGCCGTGCCGCGCACGGTGGGACGGATACCCATCCACCGACTGCGCCCCGCTTTGCCGATTCGGACCAAATAATTTTCTTCGTTGGAAACGGCGCCAACGCACGCCCATGCCGTAGAAATCACTTTGCGCACTTCCGTGGAAGGCAATTTAAGAAGCGTGTAGCCAGCGTCCTGTCCGATTATTTCCGCGTAATTGCCCGCAGAGCGCGCGAGCGCCGCAGCTCCGTCGGGCCGAAATGAAATGTTGTAAACAAACGCGCCGACGGGAATTTTGCCAAGCGGCAAACGGTTCGCCGGCTTTACCTCGGCTTTTTCCGAAACCAAAAACTTATCGCCCACTTTGACGCTCTGAGGCAAAAGCACATAGCGTTTTTCGCCATCGGCATACACGGCAAGCCCCAGAAACCCCGTGCGGTGCGGATCATATTCAACGGAAGAGACGCGCGCCGGAATATCGTGTTTGTTGTATGTGAAATCAACATCGCGGAAACGGCGCTTGTGCCCGCCGCCTTGATGCCGCATCGTAATTCTGCCGAATGCATTTCGCCCCGCGCGGCGTTTGCCGCCAAAAACAAGCTTCTTGTGCGGCTTGTGGCCGGAGAGCAACTTCCGGTAATCAATACCGGTCATATGCTGGCGAGACGGAGTGGTGGGTTTGTAGATTTTCATAATTATAATTCAATTTTATCGCCCTTTTCCAAAAAAACATACGCTTTTTTGCCGCCGCCGGTTGAACCCTTTTTGCCGCGTACAAAGAGCGCTTTTTTCGGAATCGCAAGCATACGCACCTCCCGCGGCACAACCTTGTAGAGCGCCTGTACCGCCTGCGCGATTTGATGCTTGTTGGCCGTTCGAAGCACTTCAAACGCATAGCAATTAGCACCTGCGAGAAGGGTTGCCTTTTCCGAAACGCGCGGACGCTCTATAAAGCGCGCAAATACATTCGGCGCGCCCTTCTTCTCTTTCTCTGCCGAAACGGCGAGTTTTTTTGGCACGGAAACAATTGGTGTCTTTTCCTGTGCGCTTACTTTTTTGTTTTTTCTTAGGTTTAGAAATGACATAAAAATTATTTTAGTTTTTGTTCAAAAAACTTTACTGCTTTTTCCGGCTCTGTAAAAACAAGATACTTGTGGCGAAGCGCTTCTGCGGCGTTTAGGTTGCGCCATTCGCCGACCGAGAGGTTCCCTAAATTGCGAAAGCTCTTTTTTGCAACGGTTGCGTTTTCGGACAACCCCACAAAAGCGGCATTATGCTTTTTGGAAACAATCCTCGGAAATCCGGCTTTTGCCAACGCGCTCAAAATAGCTTTCGCCTGCGTCGTCTTCGGCGCGGCAAACGCGAGCGTATCAACAAACAAAATCTCATTGTCTTTGAGCTTTTGCGAAAGCACGGAAGCGAGCGCCGCCGCCGCCATCTTGCTGTTTACCGCGCGCGCATAATTCTTAGCCGAGCGCGGCCCGTGCGTTACGCCGCCGCCGACCCAGCGCGGCGAGCGCGTGGAACCGTGGCGCGCGCGGCCAGTACCTTTCTGTTGCCACGGCTTCTTGC